>DATJYH010000219.1:0-6037 GCA_035499675.1 Puia sp. | reverse complement strand
TTCTCTGCGCGAAACATTACCCATGTTTTGCCATGCATGCTCCGGTAGCTGCAGTATACGTGCACACATCCGGCTTCCTTCATCTCTTCGGTTATACGGCGAAAGGAATTCGTTGCTGTTGTCATGGAAATTTCCTGCTGCAAAGGATAGAGCATGACCATGGCACCCCCGCTTAGCAGCATGCCCGCCAATTGAAGCAACCCGTTCAGTCTTTCTTTTCCTGACCAGGACAGGTTGATCCCATAGATGCCGTGAAAATAGCCATGCGGGTAAGGGAGCGTATACAGATCACCGGTATGGAGCTGGAGGAGCTGCTCCCGGATCAGCTTTTTATTTCTTTTGGCTGCCTGCCTAAACGATGTCATCGAAGCGTCGATGCCCGCCAGGAATCCACGTTGTAACAGGATGCCCACTTCCTGCAACATCTGTCCTGTATCATAACCAACTTCAAGGATGTGCTGGTAAGGACGGATGTCAAGCTCGGCAGCGATCCAGCCTGCCAGGCTGCTGTGCAGGGGCGACGGCATTCCCTGCCGGGTTCTCTTGATAGCAACAGGAGCGGGATCAGGCCATTTGCCGGTAATCATGGATTGCATAGAATAAAGCAATGGTTTTGGGAGCGGAATAGTGTGTCGGCCTGCTGAAAAATCCTGCATGTACACCCAGGATTTTTCAGCAGACATGGTTCCATCAGGAAGCGGGTTCATTTCCTTTCATTGGCTCTTCTCTTTCAAAGCGGCCGCCGCAGCGGCTTTTCAATTGCTCACGGAATTTTTCTCTTTCCTCCGGCGTCATATTGTCCCAGCGGTGCATCATACGCTGCCTCCAGAACATGGGACGGCCCTGCGGTCCTCCCCGGAAACCCCCGAACAATATTTTACTTAACACCAGAATGCCCAGTGCCTGCCAGAAATTGATGATGCCTACATGGATCACCGGTACCAGGATGCTGTTCCATAAATACATCACCAGGAACACAAAACCAATCAAGGCCAGTATGCCCAGCGGGGCAAACAGGAGGAACTTCCTTTGTCTTGACATACCTCTCGTTCTCATAAAAAATGTTTTTTAATAGTTGATAATTTCATCATACAGTGTTTGCAGTCGATCGCGCAGATGTAGTACCGCATAACGCTTGCGCGAAATAAGCGTATTGACTTTTTCACCGGTTCTTTCCGAGATCTCTTTAAAGGAAAGGTCCTCCAGTTCATTCCATACAAAAACCTGTCGCTGTTCCTCCGGAAGTTCCAGCAGCGCCTCCTGCATGGTTTTCCAGAACAGGGCACGCAGGTATTCCGATTCCGGGTTCCCGCTCTCGTCAAATAAAATTTCAGCAAGCGGGAATTCCCCTTCTTCATCCGGCGCGCCGAACAGGTCGTCGAGCAGGAGCGGCTTTTTCTTCCGGTAACGGTCAGTTATCTTGTTCCTGGCCACCGTAAAAAGCCAGCTTCCGATCTGTTCAATGGGCGCCGTTTCGATGGTGGCGGTCAATTGATGCCATACATCCTGCAAAATATCCTCTGCATCCGCTTCGCTGTTAACACGCTGACGAATAAAGCCCATCAGCCTTTTTCCAAACTGGCTGACGACCGTGCTGATATTTTTCCTGGTCGGAAGGCTCATGACCGGCTCTATGGTCAATACATCACCCATACTAATGAGGTAGACGCATGACAGGTAAATATATTTTAAATGGACAACGGGCATTTTTCCAAAACCACCGGTAAGCAAAGTGGTATGCCCCGGGCAAAGATCGGTTACTCCTTGTTTTTCAGGCAGGAACGAATATCAGCGCACTTCTCTTAGTTCTTCCCAGCGGGTCGTGTACCGGCCGGATCTCAGCTCCTGTCGCATCTTCCAGTTTTTCTGTATACCAGAGGAACCAAATTTCAATACATCGTCGCGCATGCTGAAATTGACATTATCGACGGCGTCCATTAAATAGCGATGCGCATTTTTTGTGCCGGGCGAGAACAGGCTGCCCTGTATGGATCCATCCGGCGCCAGCCCGCTCAGCATTACGCCGGCTTTTTTATAGGCCCGGCCCTCTTCAAACAACCCCTCCGTCATCGTCAGCGCGGGTTTGATCAGCTCATGCGTAAGGGAAGTGGCCGTAGGCAGGGTAACATGTGCGCTGAGAGAATGGCCGGGCTGGTATGCGCGGGGTTGCGCCGCCTCTTTTGGTACAACGAAAACAGTGATCACTTTCGCCGCACCCTGTTGTCTTCTTAATTTTTCGGCGGCTCTCGATATATAGGTAGCAACGGCTTCTTTCAGGTCATTCAATGCGGTCACCGGCTGGCCAAACATCCGCGTGGTGGCGATCATTCTTTTTTCGGTGAGTTCATCCTTCATCGCAAGCGATGGTTCTCCCCGCAATTCACGGATCAACCGGGCGCCTACCACGCCACCGAGATTCCGATACGCCCATTCGGGCGGCATGTTGCGCAGGTCCCAGGCGCTTGAAATACCCCAGTTCAGCAGCTTATCCGCATACGCCCTGCCCACACCCCAAATATCGGTTACCCTTGTCTGTTGGAGTGCCGTACGTTGTTCTTCCCCGGTTTGCATGATATGAACACAACCGGTGGCCTGTTTGTTTTTCTTGGCCATATGATTGGCTATTTTGGCAAGCGTCCGGGTAGGGGCAACACCTACGGACACCGATACACCCGTCCATTGTTCAACGGTATCCCTGATATGCCTGGCATAAGACTGCAGATCTGCAGCCCCGATACCATCCAGGCTCAGAAAGGCCTCGTCCACCGAATACACTTCCACCACCGGCGCCAGCGAACGGAGTGTTTCCATCACGCGCCAGCTCATGTCCCCATACAGATGATAATTGGAAGAAAAAACAGCCACGCCGTTCCTTTCAATCACATGCTTTGCCTGGAAATAGGGGCCTGCCATGCCGATACCGAGCCGTTTGGCTTCATCGCTGCGCGAAACGATGCAACCGTCGTTATTGCTCAATACTACCACAGGTTTGTTCCAAAGGTCGGGACGAAACACGCGTTCACAGGAACAGTAAAAGCTGTTGCAATCCACGATGGCGAAAAGTTGCCGACCCTCCTTTTCAGGAGAGGAAACTGGATTTGCGGTATGGAGGATGGAGGAGGCAGTCATCATTATAGAAAGCTACAAACTATGGATTACATATGTCACCACGCCCCATACGGAAAAATCCGCGCCCGATGGGTCCACGTCGATGGGTGATAACCTGCTGGTTTCGGGCAAAAGCCTGATCTTATTAAAATTTTTTTCAAAACGCCGGATCAGCATCTCGCCGTTCAGGGTGGCGATCACCACCCTTCCGGCCGGGTTCTTGATGGAACGGTCTACAATCACCACATCGCCGTCGTGTATGCCCGCGCCCGTCATCGCATCGCCGCGCACACGGAGAAAAAAGGTAGCCGGTTTATTACGTACCAGTTGTTCGTTGAGATCAACGCCCCGCTCCATATAATCATCAGCGGCGGCTGTAAATCCCGTGGCATTGGCGGTTTGTACATCATGTTGCGAAAACTGTTTCGAGCCCCTGTAGGCAGATCCGTGGAAAATTTCACCCTGCATAAAATAAATTTGGAAGTACTAAAATATTTAGTAAATTTATGCTAAATTATTAGGTATCCAAAAAATCCGGACTAAAAAAAGAGAATATGGAAAAGTTTATTCAGGCCATGCCGGGCTACCGTGCTAACGAATACCTGCTCGTACTCAACCCGCACGAGGAACTGAGGAACAGGATCATGAAAGTGAAGGAGGAATTTGCGGGGCAGTACCAGGCACCACAGGCTATGTGGACAAAACCTCACGTAGCGCTGGTCAATTTTACACAATATGAAATGCTGGAAGAAAGGATCCTGAACCGGCTGAACGTGGTGGCGCTGGGGTATCGTCCATTCAAAGTGGAACTAAAGGATTTTGGAAGTTTTCCCAGCCATACCATCTACATCAATATGATCAGCAAGGAACCGGTAAAGGGATTGGTAAGGGAGATCAGGTCGGCGCAAAGACTGATGAAACTAAACGACGATAACAAACCTCATTTTATGGATGAACCACATATTGCCGTGTCGCGCAAGTTGCTGCCCTGGCAATATGAAAAAGCCTGGCTGGAATATTCAAACCTGCATTTTACAGGCCGGTTTATTGCAGACAACATGTTGTTGCTGAAAAGAGAGGTTGGGGCAAAGAAATACCAGATCCTCAGGCGGTTTGAATTCCAGAATTTGCCGGTTGCCATCCGGCAGGGTGAATTGTTTTAGTATAAAGTGCGGGCGAAGTTCGCATATGTTGAAAGTTGCCATTAATCATTAAACCTTCATTACCGGAACCGGTGACAACACCGGTCCCGGTATTGTAAAATTATGGGTGTGTCTTATGTCAGGCCAACTTAAACAGGACCAGGTCCCGGTAACTCCCGCTCACAGGGAGGAATCCGATCAATACCTCAGGGGCCGCGGTGCACAGATCAATACGAAGAACCGCTTTTTGAAAGATGAACGCAGCAAAGAGCATGTAGAAGGGATCGACGACTGGGAAGAAGCCAACGTGGCTACGCAATTCCTGGAACAGGAGTCAAAGACCATTGTCAACAAAGTGGAAAGCCCCGATGTGGGCATGTGGTACAGCATGAATCCTTATGCCGGTTGCGAACACGGCTGTATCTATTGTTATGCCCGCAATGTACATGAATACTGGGGCTATAGTGCAGGGCTCGATTTTGAGCGCAAAATCATCGTCAAAAAAAATGCGCCTGAACTGCTGCGAAAATTTTTGACAAACCCCAAATGGATATGCACCCCCATCATGCTGAGCGGGAACACGGATTGTTACCAGCCGGCGGAACAGACCTATCGTCTCACCCGAGGTCTGCTGGAAGTATGCAATGCGTTCAATCAACCGGTGGGCATTCTTACAAAAAATTCATGGATCCTGCGGGATAAGGATGTGCTGCAGGAGATGGCAAAGAAGAAAATTGTGTCCGCCATGCTGTCGATTACTTCTTTCAATGAAGACCTGCGGCGTGTGATGGAACCCAGGACTACCACGGCAAAACAAAAACTGAAAGTGATCGGGGAACTGAGCAGGGCCGGTGTACGCATGGGCATCATGATGGGACCGATGATCCCCGGGCTCAACGAGCATGAAATGCAACGCATCATGAAGGCGGCGCGCGACAACGGCGCTACCTTCACTGCCTATACGTTTATAAGACTGAATGGGGCCATTAAATTGCTGTTCCACGACTGGCTCTATAAAAATTTTCCCGACAGAGCTGATAAGGTTTGGCACCTGATTGAAGCAAGTCACGATGGAAAGGTCAACGACAGCCGATGGGGTGTTCGCATGCGCGGAGAAGGAAGCGTGGCTGACCTGGTTGCCCAGCAGTATAAGAAATATGGAAAGCTCTATGGTATGAATGCAGAAGAGTGGCATCTCGACTGTTCAAAATTCCAGGTACCGGGTGGACAGGGGAGATTGTTTTGAAAATGGCAGACTTATCCGTCGTAGTTTCAACGAAGGCGGATAACAGCGTATCGATGGCGGACAAATTACCTTCCCCATAGCATTGGGTGTGAACTCCGGCTATGGGGACAACAGCATTTCATTATTGTGTTCCTGAATCTGCGACTTACAACCATTGCAGCGGTCATCGACTACGGCCGCTAAACTGCTCCCTCCCTGGCTACAAAGAGCTCAAAAAGCGTGAATGGCCAGATGAGCTTACGAAGTGTCTTTGTATCCATAGATTTTGAGAAACTTTTTTTAATGTTATGTATGTTGTTCACGTGGTAGTCGCCGGTGAATTTTTCTCCGGCCAGTTTCCGGCCTATCTTATAAAGGAAGTTCTCTGTGGGACCCGAAACAATAATCGATCCGCCAGGTTTCAGTAGTTTTTTGAAAAGAAGGATATAATCGTCAAGATTGTTGATATGTTCAAGCACATCCAGCGCAATAATGTAGTCGAAAGAATGATCCGGGTAGCTGATCTGCATTAAGTCGCCTTCTATGAACTCAATGGAAGATG
>DATJYH010000218.1:0-3301 GCA_035499675.1 Puia sp. | reverse complement strand
AGCCGCTTCAGAAAAACAAACCGGCACCGGTTTCCGCATTGCTTATTTTGACATCGATTCCCTGGAAGCGCATTACAATTATTTCAAGGATGCACAGAGTCAGGTCAAAGCCAAGGAGAACGCCATGAATGCGGAGCTGAGCAATATGGAGAAAAGCTACCAGAAGAAAATTTCCGAATGGCAGCAAAAGGCCAATACCATGACACAGGCAGAAGGCCAGCAGGCGCAGCAGGAGTATGCCGCCATGCAGCAGAACTACCAGACGCGAAAGCAATCGCTACAGGAAGAACTATTTAAGCACAGCGAAGACGTGAAATCCGATATCCGGAAAAAGATCGAGGACTTTTTGAAAGATTACAACAAGCAGAAGAACTACAACTTCATTTTTGAATACGATCCCAATACGTTTATCTATTATCGTGATACCACTTTCAATATCACCCAGGATTTGATTGACGGGTTGAATGCGGGGTATAAGAAATAGGCTCATATTTTCCTTTATCTGAGAGCTGGCACAAGTTTAACCAAAGGGTCTTTCAAGGATTTCAGTGTTCATGAGGCAATAACGGGGTCCCGGACAGGATGGACGCAACGAGTGTTATACCCTCCCGGCTAAACCTGCTCCAGCGTTTTTTACTGAAATTTCAACTGTTATTTCCTGTATAGCAGCAGCCATCGTATATTTAGAAAAGATGAAAACAGTCGAAGTGGCGCTTTTCATGGCGTCGATATGGATGTTCGCAGCCTGTAGCAGCCCGCACAGCATCATGCAGTCGTGGGTAGGGCAGGACGACGAACAGTTGTATGCAAGATGGGGTAACCCTACAAAGACCATTGACAACGGCGCCAGCGGGAAAATAGCCGTTTTTATCGGTGCCGAAGAAGGTAAACAGGAGAAAAGCAACTACTGCGATTTTAAATTCAAATCCGCCTGCATCCCGCCTAAAATGAAGGAGTATAGAAAAGCCAAGTTATTCTACATTACGCCGATGGGGCATATTTACAATTGGAAAATAGTGGCAGCCGGGAAGATGGGAGAGTGATCAGATATTCGGGCATGGATACCGACAATGAGGCACTGAACTATTCCCGGCGACTTAACGCCGGCCTTTTTCCGGGCTAAATTGTTAAACCGGTTTGTACTGCTTTAAACAATAAAAAGAAAGTCGGCGGGTTTCTGTTGGTACTACTCATTTAGGGTGAGAAACCATTTGACAGAATCAGGCTTTTCACGCTCCCCGCTAATTTCATTTCACCTCCGCTTTCACGCTGACTTTATTTCTCCGCTGGTCGAAACTCCTGCTGGTTTCAATGGAAACCTCATTGCCCTGGAAATGGCAGGTATAATAGGCAGTATGCGGGCTTTCGATGTACCGCAACACAAGTTCCAGGGTAGTTGAATCTTTCCAGGTATAGCTGCCGGCGACCTTCGCGGGGTAAAGCATACCCGTGTTTTCAAAAGTTGCAGCCACCAGGGAGGGACCGGGCATATTTGTTTCCCCGGGCTGCCATTTTCCTGCGCCAAATCCAATTTGGAAATTGGTGCCTGTATCCGTCTGAAGCGAGAGCTGGCAAATCCCTTTTGAAAAACGGAAGCCGATCTGTTGCAGGTGAGCGGGATTGGGAGCGGCGGTATAGGTTTTGCCCATGATCTTTTTCTCCAATATTTCATCCTGTTTTGCCGGGACGGGCAATGCCAGGGTTTTTATCTTTGCTTTCAGCCGGTTGGTTGCTGCGGGGTTTGGCGGAAGGCTTCCTTTTTGAAAAGCCGGCAGGATATAGGTCCACACCAGGTTGATCTCCTCCTGCATACTGGGTGTCTCCGCTGTAATGGCCATCACCGCATCCTTGTCGGGCATCACGATCATGAACTGGCCGAAGGCGCCATCACCTCGGTAGGCATTGTGGCGGCAGCGCCACATCTGGAAACAATATCCCTGCAGCCAGTCGCTTGAATCCTTTCTGGATTGCGGGGCATTGGGGTCCTGCATGATCTTAGTGCTGCTCGCCTCTTCCACCCACGACGCAGGCAAGACCTGTGTTCCATTCCAATTGCCTTTTTGGAGGAACAATTCGGCGAATCTCGCCATATCTTCCGTTTTTAAGCGCAGTCCCCATCCCCCGGTATTGATTCCCTTCAGATCGGTTTCCCAATCCATACCACTTATGCCCATTCGATCAAAGAGTCTTGTTTTCAGGTAGTCGACCGTTTTTTGCCCGGTCAGTTTCTGCACGATGGCGGAAAGCATATAGGTGCCGAGTGAATTGTAGAGGAACTGTGTACCCGGTTCATGTTTGATGGGCGTGGCCAGGAATCCCCTGATCCAGTCCGCTGATTTTCCCGCTATGGCACCGGTTGGGTCGGGTTCCTGCCCGTCGGACATCATGAGCATATCCTTCACCGTTAGTTCGGCCAGGTAAGCAGAAACGGTATCAGGAAGGTCCTTTGGAAAAAAAGAGATGACCTTGTCGTTTAGCGAAAGACGTTTTTCAGAGATAGCCAGACCAACGGCTGTTGCAGTAAAGCTTTTACTACAGGAGTACAACGTGTGTCGCAGATCCGGGAGATAAGGGTTCCACCAGCCTTCCGCAATAACCTTACCGTGACGCAGCAGCATAAAGCTGTGAAACTCCGTTTTGCTTTTTGCCGCGGCATCCAGGAAATGCAGGATGCTGTCGGAGAACACTCCTTCTGCTTCGGGATTGCTCCGGACAAGAGGGATTGCGTTCTGGGCCAGGCTCTGTCGGCAAATGAGCAACAACAAAAACAGCGATGATATCAGGCAGTATTTGATCCGGTACATGGGTTTTGGCGATTGAGTGGATGGATACCCGGTGGGCAATTGATGAAAAAAGCTCAGCAGACAAATATACCTATTCCTCAAAGAGCCGCAAAGATGCTGTGCCAGGGCTCCTGCAATTTTTGCGCTGAGCCGGAAGCCTGTCCAGGCTAATTGTACAATGGTACCTAACGGCTGAATGCCTAAACCATGGCAACTCGCCAATGATGGTTAGCCTAACCGGGGGGCTTTAAAATGGCATTATAAGCAGATAACAAAGCCTCCGTCACTATTTCCCTTGACACTTTGTCAAGTATAAAGGTAGTTGCACCTTTTTCTCCCCATTTATTGGGAACGGGATGAATGCCTGTGTGCATCCGGCAGAACAACTTCTGTTCTTTGGGGGTTAAAAAAATGTTGGCGGTATTGTCTTTTTCAAGATAAGTGGCAAACATCCTTTTTTTGATGATCCTGAAGCCGACTCGCTCAAAATGCGGGCATGATTCCGTCCAGGGGAAGGA
>DATJYH010000217.1:0-4622 GCA_035499675.1 Puia sp. | reverse complement strand
ACAATAACACAAGTTTGAGAAAAGGAATTGACAGGAAAAAGTATCATCGAGAGCAAAATAGCTTTGGGTGATAGAAGGAAACCTCCTTCTACATTGTAGTTAAGGAATGAGTTGGAGATTAGCCTGCACTGGTCTATAGCTAGCGATAAAATGGTCGGATGAAAATTCCTTAAAAAAAGTAGTGGGAACGACCGAGGTTTTAGAGGCAGCCGGTAAATATCGTCACCCTCAATCAATCAACTTATTCCTCATCCCATACATGATCAACCCGGCAATGGTTTTGGCGCCTACCTTGGTCTTCATGTTCTGGCGGATGGTTTCGATGGTGCGGGGGCTGAGAAATACTTCCTTGGAGATTTCCTCCGTGGTTTTGTCCTGCGCCAGGAGGCGGAGAATGCGGACCTCTTTTTCGGAGAACTTGATGGGATCGGGGTAAAACTGCCGCACCTGCCGTTTAGTCTGGAGTTTGGACAGTACGGCCTTGTTAACCAGGTCGTTGAAGTAAAAGTCGTCGTTCATACAGGCCAGGATGGCCTGGTATATTTCGTCGGGGTCGGTGGTTTTGGTGAGATAGGCATTGGCACCCATTTCCATCATTTTGGAAATCATTTCCTGCTCGTCATACATGGTCAGTACAATGATCTTTACTTCCTCGTGTTCCTTTCGCAGCAGCCCGATGGCGTTGATCCCGTCCACCTCCGGCATCCGGATATCCATCAGCAATACGTCCGGCTGTTTGAGCTTCATCTTGTGCACCAGGTCTTTGCCGTCTTCCGCTTCCCAAAGGATCTTGAGGTATTCCCGGTTCTTCAGCGCCATTTTAATACCATCCCGGAAAATTTTGTGGTCGTCAGCAATCGCAACTTTGATTACTAGTTCAGCACTCATACGGAAGCTTGTAGAATTAAGGGTTATAGATAAAATTTTGGTTGAACAATGGCTTTTTTGTCTTTACAACCTCCCAAACGCCGGGTATTCATGAACCAAAACTCATCAGGGCCAGGTTGTCCGTTTCTATCTCCGAAAATACGCAATTGTACGATAGCATTTCTACTAAACCGGCGGGTAAATACTGAATAACCAAAAAAGAGCGTTTGTGCTCTTGTGCAGCAGGTTTACACAAACTATTTTTGATTCAGAAGTTGATTGGTCGGAATGAAACCTCAAAACCATCCAATGTCCAGTTACCGTCCAATAAGAGATTTCAATGTCCATGAAAACCAAGCAGTAAAATCCAGTATCAGTCAACTTCTTCTTTTCCCGTCATAAACCTATCCTGTGGTATTTTTTCCCTTGTTCCATTAACGTCTGAAAGAACTTTTTCATTGCACGTACGCCTTTTAAAAACCTGTTTGCGAGAACCGCAGCCGGTCCCAGCAAAAAATATTTCGCAAGAGTCCCGTTTTTGAAATCCAAGACCATTCCCGCAGTTTATCCACATTTCTTCTGCAGATGTGCACATTTTGATTTTCTAAGTACAATTACTTATGTATTTTACTATACTTTTATTAGTAAAAATACTAAATAATACTAGAAAATTTACGCTATTTTTACCCGTATTTAACCGATTAATTTCATCGTAAATGCACGACTGGCTTGTATTACAGGCAATTTAGGCTTATTTGATGTAAAACCTGACCGTTGTGAAGATTTTTTTTTAGAGGTTAATTAGACGCATCAAAATCAACATTTTCTAACCTCAAAACTAACATTATGGACCAGGTTCAGGTTAAAATTAAGAAGAACTATGCTGAAATCGGTGAAGCCATCGATCATGAGCTGGCGGCCAAGATGGTGAAGGATTTCAATGACATACATCCTGATCTTGGAAGGGATTTCGTGATTGGTAAAAATATCATCGAAAAAATACTTGCTCAACCCGGTTGCGCTGCCATACGTTTTTACAATGCCATCAACGAATACGGCAAACAAACCCTGGTATACTGTGGTGTAGATGAAAAAGGAAACATCCTCGACAAATATCCGGTGATCGGCGAAGACGGCAAATTGTACAGCGTGGAAGCACTGATCGGCGACCGTTCCAACTTGAGTTGGTTTGACTAATCCCATTTGTTTCAAATAATTGTTAGGAATATTTCTTAGTTATATGAAATGCAAATTTTATATTTGAAGAATAAAATTTGCATTTGGGAAAATTAATGTTCCTGTCATATTTGTTATGTATAACCTTCTTTTTGGTGTTCTGCATCAGAAAGCCGAAAAGAGAGTTATACATAATTTTTATATATATACTCTATTCACTCGGTTTTGATTTTGTCCGCTCCTCCATTACGGCCGAAAAAACCGGCTTTTTTGTTTCCAGCCTGTTTACCATCGGGGAGCTGCTGATCCTCTCCTATTTCTTTTACATCATCCTGCAATCCCTGGTACTGAAAAGGATCATCCTCATCCTTTCGGGCATCGTGCTGCTGACCATGATAATAACCCTGATACGGACCGAAAAGAAAGGATTCGATTCCCTACCCGCTTCCCTGGAGTCAATCACCTTTATCCTCTACTCCGTGTTTTATTTCTTTGAACAGATCAACAAACCCCAGCAGATCTTTATCTACTCCTCCCCCAATTTCTGGCTCGTGCTCGGGATCATGATGTATACGGCGGCCACCTTATTCTTGTTCATCATGGCCAACAATTTGTCGGAAAATGAATTGAACAAATACTGGATCATCAACAACATCTCCAATATCCTCACCAATTTCAGTTTCAGCATCGCCTTTTTGCAGAACCGGTATGTGTCGCGGGTGCCACTGTATAACAAACCTTTTAATTCCAATGATTCCCTGGAGAAACTTTAGCACCAGAACCCCAAACCCGAAGAAATATACATGGTACTTTTACAAGTATTGAACCCTGATAATGGCATTTCCATGGTGCTGTTTTTCGGCACAATTGGAATGCTGACACTCACCATCGGGCTGATCGTCTTTGTTAGCTTCCACCAACGCAAGGTGATCCGCTACCAGCAACAGCTCCAGAAACTGGAACAGGACCAGCAAAAAACCCTGCTCAACGCTTCCATCCGTTTGCAGGAAGAAGAAAGGCAGCGGATTGCAGCCGACCTCCACGACGATGCAGGCCCCCTCCTCGCCACCGCCAGGCTCTACCTGAACGAAAACTTTGTGAACCTGGATAAAAACACCCAGTTGCAAAGCATCTACAATGCCAAACAGATCATCGACGATACCATTCAGCTGATCCGAAACATTTCCCACAGCCTCATGCCTCCCACCCTGAAAAACTTTGGGCTGGAATCCGCCGTGAACGACTTGTTCCAGAAAATCAGCGGATCGGGAAGCATGAACGCCAGCTGTCGCTTTCACGATTACCGGGAACGCCTGAAACCGGAAAATGAACTCATCATCTTCCGCGTCATCCAGGAACTGGTAAACAATATTCTCAAGCACAGCAACGCCAGTTTTATCCATCTTACCCAAAATACCAGTGGCAACCGGTTCTTTGTACGGCTGCACCACGACGGTCGCGGCATTACACAGACCGATTTTGAAAAACTCAACAAAAGCAATGTGGGACTGGGGCTGAAGAATATTCAAAGCCGGCTGAAAGTGCTGCAGGGAAAGATTTTTTTTGAGAAGGATATGTCGCAGACCTATTATAAAGTGACCATTGAAATCATGCGGACCGACGATGACAGGAAGGAACCGGAATGAAATTAATGTGTACCTTTATTTTTACTTATCCACCATAGCCTATGGGAGTAATCAAAGTTGCTATTGCCGACGACCACAAAATATTCCGCAAAGGAGTAGTGTTGTCCCTGCGCCCCTATAACAACATCAAATTTGTACAGGAGGCGGAAAACGGGCAGGAACTGCTGGACGGATTGGCGGCTTCGCAACCTGACGTTATCCTGATGGACCTCCGGATGCCGCTGAAAGACGGGATTGAAACCACCAAGATTATCGCCAAACAATATCCGCATATCCATATCATTGCGCTGACCATGTACGAGGACGAGCGGTTTGTGAGCCATATGATGGAGATCGGCGCCAACGGGTACCTGCTAAAAAGTGCAGATCCCTCTGAAATTAAAAGAGCCATTGTGGAAGTAGCTACCAAGGGGTACTATCTCAACAATTTTGTAAACAGGATCCTGCTTAAGAAATCACATTCCCGGACCAAGGTGATTCCCAACCTGAACACCGAACTTACCCTGAGCGAAAGAGAACGGGAGGTGATCAAATACATTTGCATGGAGTTTACGGCGCAGGAAATAGCGCAAAAACTCGATGTAAGCCCCAGGACGGTAGAGGCCATCAAGGACCGCCTGATGGAGCGCTTTGGCGCCAAGAATACAGCAGGACTTGTATTTTTCGCCGTCAGGCACAACCTCATCGACTGACTGATCGTTCCCTTGCAAACAACACGTTAAGGCATTCTCTCTGTGAAAGACCGGTTTGACCCCAACCAATTTGTAGTATGTTCAAGACCGGTGTTCCATTTATTGACCTGTTTTCCCTCATCGTTGTATTCCTCCCGCTCCTGCCGGTAATTATTATCCTGGCCCGGAAAATCTATCAACTGGATGTATTGAATTTTCTGATGATCCTCTGTCTCATAAACTTCATCAGCGGCCTTAACCT
>DATJYH010000216.1:0-4710 GCA_035499675.1 Puia sp. | reverse complement strand
TCTTTCATGCTGCAATTTTTCATTCCGGTTCCTGAGTATGATGTTCCGCACGATGATCACGCCAAACAGCAGAACCAGGAAAATCCCTCCCATGAGTATGTTTCTCACCAATGATTCGTTCTTGAGTTGTTGATTTCTCAGGTTCAGTTGCTGCACGTTGATCTGTCGCTCCTTGTTAAGTAATTCAATTTTATTCTCGTAATTGCGAGCCGCAAATCGTCCCTTTGTCTGATCGCTGACCACCGCCTCCTTCATGGCAATGTATCGGCCATAATAATAATAAGCACTGTCTACCTGGTGGAAACGGTCATACACAGAATAGAGGATCTGGTAGGCGTCCCTGATAAATTGCCTGGATTTGGTCTCCAGCGACAAATCCAGCCCCTCCCGTGCATACTGCAGGGCAGCCTTATTGTCGTTCAGGCGAAAATAGGTCTTCGCAATATCCAACAAGGTGCGCTTTACCTCGTTTCGGTCGCTCAGTGCCTTATGATAGGCCAGTCCCCTGAGAAAATGTTGCAGGGCAAGAGGATAGTTCTTTTGCAGGAATAAGGTTTCGCCGGTACTGACAAGGTAGATGCGGAGATGTTTGCCATCGGCCCTCGCTGTATCAAACAAACTATAATAATGCCAGGCGGAGTCAAATTGCTGTTGCAGGGCGAACAGTTCAGCATATTCCATTCTCAACCAAACTTCCCAGTCAGCACCCTGCCTGTACTTTATATTTTCCGGGTTGTCCCGTTCAAAACCCTGCCGGTAATAGTTCAGGGCAGTGGGATAATCTTCAATAGCCCGGTAAAGGGTTCCAAAACAAAATAAGTTGCTGGTTAACCATATGTCATTCTTGTCATCGACCGCCAGTTGCTCAGCCATCGTATAGTAATGGAAGGAGCTGTCATAGTTGCCTTTTTGATAATGGATGACGGCGAAGGTGGTCAATGCATCATACAATCCATCCTGGTCGCCGGTTTTTTTGCAGTTTTCATACTTTTCCAGCGCATAGCTGTAATCCTCATCATATTTACTTTGTGAAAACAAAGAAAAAGTGAGCGTATTGTAGGCCAGGTCCATGCCTTCTTTGTTATTTGTTTTCTCATACCAGCCGAGTGCTGTTCTCGCCAGCAATTCCATACTGCCAAAGTCATTATAGAAATACCAGGCAATCAGGGATTTCTCCGCCAACGCCATCGCTATTCCGTGGATATAATGCAGCTTTTCCGATTCCTCGTAAGCCAATTTAGCAGTGTGCTCTGCGCCGTCTTTTTCGAGGTTATCGGTATAGGCCGCGCTCATCCTGTTCAGGCAATCTATCCGCATACTGTCGCGCAACAGGGGTAACTGCTTTTTGAGACTGTCCAATACAGTTTGTGAGAATGAAAAAGCGCAAACCAGCAAGAGGGATATGATGAGGATGGGCCGCATGAGCAGTTTGACTTTCTCGAAAAATGAGGGACGATGGTTTGCAGAGGAAAAGGTAAACCCGGATGGATTACATCACCACATTGACCTTGTTTTTAAAAATACGAAAAAAAGGCTATTTCCCCATTCGATCCCGGCGCAAACCTATCCATTGATGCAGATAATATTCAGCCAGATTGAACAACCGGCAAAAACTGCGGATGATTTGCAGGGATCAGTGTGCAGTCAGCAGCCGGCATGGCAGGGGGTCAGGATGATCGTCGCCGATGCAGTTCCGCCCCGCCACACAAAAATGACCAACAACGTAAACGAGGCATCCTGAAAATTCACCCCTGCTAAATGTCCCGCTTTTTGAGCAGGCTGCTCATTCCCGTTTCCCAAACCCTGGAAGAGGGGATAGTTTTAGGGTAGCCCGGCTCCTCTGGTCAAAATCAATACGTCAACATCTACTTTAACCATACAACAGCACCATCATGAAAAAAAAGATCCGCAACGGTATCCGGTCTGTCGACCGGATCACAAGAATCGCCGCCGTCGTTTGCCTCGTCGCCAGCCTCCTGCTGGTCCCGGGCTGTCAAAAACTATTTGACCAGCTCCCCTACAAAGGCAAGACCATCCCGCCGCCCACTTCCAAGGACATTGGCTCGGTGGCCACCGATTGGTTCAAACTGCAACTACGGATGATATTGCAGGCTAACCCCGCCAAGGCCAACATCGGGGTAAACCGTCTGTTTGCCTATTCCGGCATCTCTCTTTATGAAGCAGCACGGTTTTCCAATAAAGATTTGAAAACCCTGCAATCGCAGCTGTACGAGATGCCCGTTATGCCGCAGCCCGACAATGGCATGAAATACTCATGGGTCATTACTGCTAACGCGGCCCTCGCTTCCATCACCAGGGACCTGTTCCCCGGTTTGTCAACCGCAAACAATGCTTCCATAGATTCCCTGGAAAAAGTTTATACCGATCAGGTTACTATCACAGACGGGGCAGACGTTGTTTCGCGGTCAACGGATTTTGGAAATGCCGTTGTTGCCAGCATCTTTACCTGGTCGAAAACTGATTTGTACGATCATATCAATGATCCCTATACGCCGCCGGTATTCCCGGGTGCATGGATCCCCACGCCTCCTGCCTTTGCGGCCGCCACAGCGCCTTATGCGGGAAACTGCAGAACATTTTTGCATATATTTTCAGAAGGCACTACACCCCCGCCGCCCTTTGCATATTCTGAGGATCCGGGCTCTGATTTCTACAAAATGGTGGACAATGTGTACCAGGTTTCAAAAACACTGACCACTGATCAGAAAAACATCGCCCTTTTTTGGAACGATGTGGGCGCCGGCGTGGCCTATACTCCCATGGGGCATTCCATTTCCATCCTGACCCAGATTCTGGACAACAGTGGCGCCTCGCTGGCTACAGCAGCCGTCGCCTACGCAAAAGCAGGCATCGCCATTTGGGACGGAACGGTGGTCTGTTGGAGATCGAAATATAAATACAACCAGATCCGGCCGGTATCCTATATCCAGGCGCATATTGACAATACCTGGCTTCCCCTCCTCACAACCCCATCGCATCCCGAATATCCGGCAGCCCATGCGTTTATCACTTCGGCAATCATGTCCGCATTGACTTCAGTTTTCGGAAACCATTATAGCTTTACCGACCACAGCTACGATTTCCGCGGGTACGCGCCAAGAAGCTATTCATCCTTTGATGACGCGGCATTGGAATGCGGGCAGTCCCGCGTGTACGGCGGCATTCACTACCAGCCTTCGGTTGACATCGGCCACCAGTTCGGCAGCATTGTTGGAGACGCTGTAGGGGCGATAGAGATGATGAAATAACGTATTTCGGAATGACCGACAACCCCTCCTGACTAATTCCGCCTCCACAGTATCGTGGGGGCGGTTTTCATTTGCGTCTTCCCCCTGCTTCTCCGCCGAAAATCTTGTTTGTCCCGCGTTTCGTCATTTCCGAAAATAGCCAACAGGAGGCAGCTCAAAGACCGCTTCGCATTAACTTTCGTAATAACAGGCCCCTGATAACGGATAACAATGACGCGGTGATTGATGATGATAAGCAATCAATCAGTATTTTCATGTCAAAAAAAGAAAAACAGCTGTTGGAAAAGCAGCTTTAATATCTCCAAAAACTTAACCGAATGAGATCAATAACCATATTGCTTTTGTTTATAGCCGGTCTCGCAAAAGCACAGGTAAATAAAATGCCCGCCTATCCCCTGGTAACACACAATCCATATTTTAGTATCTGGTCGTTTACCGATGAACTAAATGCTTCTCCGACCAGACACTGGACCGGTGCAAATCAGTCGCTGGTAGGTTTGGTAAAAGTTGACGGGACAACCTATCGGTTTCTTGGGATGACAGAAGCGACGGAGGATCGGATCACAGCAGCTCAACAACAAAGCATACTTGTGACTGCCACCCAGACCATCTACCAGTTCGCCTGCGGACCGGTCAATCTTACCGTTACCTGGACATCACCGCTGCTTATCAACAACCTCGACATTTTATCAAGACCCGTCTCGTATGTATCCTTCATGCTAAAATCCACAGATGGCAATACCCATGATGCAGCGCTGTATTTTGGTGCCTCAACTGATATCGCGTTGAATCTTCCCTCGCAGGAAGTCAGCGCCACGCAGTATTCATCCGGCAGCCTGTCACTCTTAAAAGCCGGTTCGGTGGAACAGCCCGTATTGCAGAAAAAAGGCGATGACCTGCGGATTGATTGGGGTTATTTTTATGTGGCAACCCCGCTTATGCAGCATGCTGTCCAATATATATCCGATAGCATTTCAGGAATAAAAAAATTTATATCGGCTCAGATCGCCGCCACTGGCAGTCAACCCGGCAACAAACACCTGCTCCTGAATACCGGTTTCCCTTCGCTGAAAATCGGCCCCGCACCCGTTGAAAAACTGATACTGCTGGGCTACGATGACCGGTATGCCATCCAGTTTTTTCATAATAACCTGAAAGCATGGTGGCGACAAAAACCAGGCACTTCCATTGAAAAGGTACTCGAGGAATCATGGCACAACTACCCGGTGATCCTGCAGCAATGCCAGGCAGTAAATAAGATGATCTACGAGGACGCGGTGAAAGCCGGGGGAGAAACCTATGCAAAATTGTGCATTGCCGCCTATCGCCAGTGTCTGGCCGCACATACGCTCACCAAAAGCCCGCAGGGTGAAATCCTGTTCCTTTCCAAGGAGAATTTCAGCAATGGCTGTATCAATACGGTAGATGTAACCTATCCATC
>DATJYH010000215.1:0-3614 GCA_035499675.1 Puia sp. | reverse complement strand
GTCCGTGTCGTATACATGCAACAACTCTCCCGGGTTCCCTGGCATCGGCTCGAGCAGCTGTTCTACCGCAGCCGTTTTAAGAATATCGGGTTGGTACGATTCAGGCGTCCGCACTCCCCTGCGTTTGATTTTTTCCGTCATGATACTTCCCCGCATCAGGAAAAAGGATACAAAATAGGCTGCCGCGCAAGCGCCCATCAGCGGTAAAAGCCCATGTTGCTGTCCCGTTGTTTCCAGTGCAAAAACAATGGAAGTCAACAATGCCCGGGAGGCGCCTGCAAACATGGCTGCCATACCGACCAACGCCATGGTAGCAACGTTGAGCCCCAGCGCCGGAAGCCATTGGATCGCGAGGGTCCCCGACAACGCTCCCAAAGCTCCGCCGATGGTAAACAATGGTGCCAGTGTACCCCCCGACGTGCCGCTGCCCAGGGAAATGGACCAGGAAACATATTTTAAAATGCAGAGGGAGAACAGCACACCCAGTGGCAGGGAACCCGACAGCAGGTGCCGGATATTATCGTATCCCACACCCATGGTAGACGGGGCAAAATACCCCACAACGCCAACCACCACCGCGCCGATAGCAGGCCACCACATCCAATGCACGGGCAGTTTTTCAAACAGGTCTTCGATGACGTACACCGATTTCGAAACCCAGGAGGCGGTCACTCCCATCAGGGCGCCAAAGAACACATAAAAGATCAGGGCCCCATTGGTAGGAACCGGGATGGCCGGCATTTCAAAAACAGGCTGTTTGCCAAACAGCAGAATATGCATACCGGCCCCGGTGATGCAGGCAAGGGCCACCGGGATGATGGATCGGGCAGAAAATTCAAACAACAGGAGCTCTATAGCCAGCAGTACTGCCGCAAGCGGCGTTCCAAAAATGGCAGACATACCGGCACAAGCGCCTGCTGCCAATATAATCTTGCGTTCGGCAGCCGAGATATGCATGATCTGACCTGTCAGCGACCCAAAGGCACCCCCGGTCGCGATGATCGGCCCCTCTGCACCAAAGGGTCCGCCGGTTCCGATGGATATGGCCGCAGACAAAGGTTTCAAAAAACTCAGCGCTGGCGGTATCCTGCTTTCATCCAGGATGATCTTCTCCATGGCTTCCGGGATACCATGACCCCGGATGGCCTTCGATCCAAAACGTGCCATCAATCCAACCAGGATGCCCCCCGCCACGGGAACCAGCAGCACATACCAGCCCAAATGATTCTCTGCCGGCGAAACCGGGCTTAGCGACCATTCCCCATAAAAAAAGATATGCGTCACCAGGTCGATCAGCAGCACCAATAACCTGGCAATCCCCCCAATGATCAGTGCATTGATCACGGCCTGTATGCTCAAATAAAAAACACGCCTGTTCACCATTTCATGTTGTGTCGCCCGGTCTTTGTCTGTCACGCTACCGAGTGAGGGAGAAACCGGGATTCTGTCATTGCTCAAATGCATATCGTATTTTATCAGTTGCAAAAGTATTGTTTAAACAATATAATTATGCGTGATATTGCCTATTTTGCATTAATTTATATTATTTAAACAATATTATACAGAAGGAAAACCCCGCTACCCGCTCCATTGTTAAAGATTTATGCAGGATTCATCATGCAACTTTAATGACTGTTTTTTGTGCAGGTTTTGTATTCCTGAATGGAAGGAAGCCATTGCCGTAAAAAAACAAACCCTTTCTTTTAAAAAGGGTGAACGGATTTTCGTGGAAGGAGAAACCGTAAGAGGCATCTATTTCCTCTACGAGGGCTTTGCAAAAGTGCATAAACGCTGGATCGGGCAAAAAGACCTGATCATCCGTTTTTGCCGCTCTGGCGATGTATTGGGCCACCGTGGACTGGGGGACGATGCCATCTATCCTGTTTCTGCCACCGCCATTGAAGATGTAAAAGCCTGTTTTATCAGTCATGATTTCCTGGAGGCAAGCCTGAAAACCAACCATGGCCTGACCTATACCCTGATGCAGTTCTATGCAAGGGAGCTGCAGAAGGCAGAACAGCGGCTGAGCAATCTCGCTCACATGGAAGTAAAAGGCAGGATTGCAGAAGCCCTGCTGGATATCCGGGAATTTTTTGGCGCCGACCAGGATAATTTTATTTCGGTGATCATCACAAGACAGGACATCGCCTCTTACGCGGGCACTACCTATGAAACAGTCTTCAAATTTTTTGTCGAACTCCAGCAGGCTGGGATCATTAGCACTACGGGCAAAAGCATACGTGTCAACAAGAAGGATAAACTGATGCAGTTTGTACAAGTAGAAGCAAATAAGGGTTTACCCGGAACGGTGCATTGACCATGTGCGCGTTCTAAAAACGAATTAACATTCTTAAAAACTTTGCAAATGACAACTTACCGAGACCTGGACGAACAGGAAAAAAAGGAGCTGCAGAAGTTCCCGGCCTATGTATCATTACTCGCGCGGGGCAAAACAGGAGGCCTGGATAAAAAAGAATTGCAATCCGTTATTCGGTTTACGCATATAAAAACGTTTTCAGGCAATCCTTTCCTGTCTGCCTTCTTTGCAGACGTGGAAAAAACCTTTGAAAAAAATATGCGCGATCTGGATGCGACGCTTCCCCAAAATAAGGAAGAAAGGGAAATGATGATCCGGCGTGAGTTTGGCAAACTGGAACCTATCTGTAAGAAACTGGGCCGGGATTATGCGCGTGAGATCATGAACAGTATGAAGTCCTATGCGAAACAGGTATCAAAGGCACATCGGAACATACTGGAGTATTTCATCTTCCCGATGCCCATCAACGGGATCACTGATTAACCGTCGTCAGTCCTTCGCTGTCGGGGATGCGGTTTGCCCGGATGTACTAAACATCAGGAGTTCCTCCTGTTTCGCGCCAAACCTGATTTTTTTTGAAAACCGCAACCCGATCTTTTCGAGAAGCCTTATGGATTTATCATTAGCGGGATCGGTGATGGCCACTATCCGGGGGAGACGCAGTACTTCCATTCCATAGGCCAGAGTAGCAGCGGCTATTTCGTACGCATATCCCTTACCGGTATACTCAGGCAAAAATGCAAACCCGATGTCCACATCCGGCAACTCATCCCGCCTGATCAGTCCACACATCCCGATGGGCGTATGATCTGTTTTCAGGCTTACCATAAAAAGACCGAATCCGTTGGAAGCATAACTTTTTATGGGGCCATCCACTAAATATTGTCGCGCCGCTTCAACAGTTCTGACGTTCCGGTCACCGATAAATTCCAGCCAGCCCGGGCTGTTTAGCAAATGCAGGATAAATTCCGTGTCGCCGGGTTCAAACTCCCGAAGGACCAACCGTTCCGTCTCCAATACAATTTTCATCCGGATGGGTAACTTAAATGATAAAAGAAAATGGATCGGACCCATCCCTGCAATCGTCTCCGTATTTTCAGGCTGCTTCCATCTGTGCTGAAGCTCCGGCAGACGAAGTCTGTCGACTACATCTGTCCACTTTCAATCCCTCAGACCTTCAGCAACTTAAACGCGTGCGTCCACTGGTGACGCAACATACCCGGAATACACCAGAGCATACAAAGCGGTTCGATGGCGCGGGCTGCTTCTACTTTTCCCATGTCCTCGGTTTCCCAAC
>DATJYH010000214.1:0-5316 GCA_035499675.1 Puia sp. | reverse complement strand
GTGATACCGGCAAGTGAGAACCAGGACCTATAAGTAAACATCTTCGATCAGGAAATAATCCGGTTTTCCGTTGCCGGGGATAAGGATCGACAGGATGTCGAACTGGATTTCCCCGAAGCCGGGATGTGCGTCAAGATAGGCTTCGGAGGCCAGCAGCAGGTTTTCCAGTTTTTTATCATCCACTCCTTCCTCGGGAAATCCAAAATGATCATTGCTCCGTGATTTTACTTCGATAAAATGCAACACCCCTTCTTTACGGGCAATGATATCGATCTCCGAATGGGAATGCCGCCAGTTTCGTTCCAGCAATTCATATCCCTGTTCCTGCAGGTAGGCCACCGCCAATTCCTCCCCCATGTTTCCCAATTCATTGTGCCTGGCCATGGTGCTTCATTTTTAACTATTTTAGGAGCATAAAGAGTTTGGCATGACGTCGGATAAAAATAAAGTTTTCAGGCTGGAGGGCAAAGTACAGCATTATGAATGGGGCGGGACCTCCTTTCTACCGCGGCTGCTGGGTATGGCCAACCCGGATAACCGGCACTTTGCCGAATACTGGATGGGGGCGCACGCGCAGGCCAGTTCACAGATCCTGACCAACGACGAGGATAAAGTGAAACTGGATGAATACATTCGTCGTTTCCCGGAGCAAACCCTTGGCCCCACTGTTGCTTCACGGTTTGGACGGCTTCCCTATCTCTTTAAAATACTGGATGTGCACGATATGCTGTCGATCCAGGTACATCCTTCCAAAAAAAATGCTGAGCTGGCCTTTGCGGATGAAAACAGCCGGGGTGTTTCACTCACGGCTGCGGAAAGAAATTACCGGGACGACAACCATAAACCGGAAATCATGCTGGCCCTGGGTGAGTTCTGGCTCCTGCATGGGTTTAAGCCAAAAGAAACCATGTACAGGATCCTGCAGGAGGTCCCGGAACTGAATTTTCTGTCTTCCGTTTTTGCACGCGGCGGCTACGAGACCCTATACCACACCGTTATGCAGATGCCGCAGGCAGAAGTCAACAGGGTGCTGGACCCGCTGCAGCAGCGGATTGTCCCGGCCTACCGCAACGGGCAGCTATCGAGGAGCCAGGCTGATTTCTGGGCAGCGCGGGCAGCGGAAACCTTTAACCGGCCCGGCTATATCGACCGGGGGATTTTTTCCATTTATTTATTCAACCTCATGCAGCTGGAGGCGGGTGAGGCTGTTTTCCAGGACGCGGGTGTGCCCCATGCCTATCTGGAAGGACATAATGTGGAACTGATGGCCAATTCCGACAATGTGCTGAGGGGCGGTCTCACCAATAAACATATCAATGTGCCAGAGTTGATGAAACATGTTCAGTTTCGGGAAACCCTGCCCCATGTGATCCGGGCAAAACAGATCGCTCCGGAATTGGATGTATTTCCCACTGCCGCCCCCGATTTTGAACTGGGGCGGATCCATCTGCCAAAGGATAAGCAGATACCTATTTCATCCACTTCCGCGGAGATCTATTTTGTATTTCGCGGAGCTGTTGAGGTGGCTGATCAAAATAAGGAGGGTTTCCATCGAAAAACAGGAGAGGCCTGGATAAGTTTTTACGGTGCCGGTTACTGGATCAGTGCCCAGGAAGAAGCGGTAATCTATCGCGCGGCAGTCACGGTATAGCCACTGACCTGGTTCAACAGGAATCCAATTTTTTAAGTATTTTTGAGGCGGAAATAAAATAATATGAAAATCAATAAAACCATTGTCTGGTCGCTGGTTGCCCTGGTGCTGGTAGCGGCGCTCTATCGTATCATCCCCGGCCGTCCCTATGGATTTGCCCCGCAATGGGCCATGGCTATTTTTGCCGGTGCGGTGATCAAAGATAAAAGATGGGCCTTCCTGGTGCCCGTGCTGTCCATGTTCCTGAGCGATTTGTTGTACCAGGTGCTGTATAACAGTGGAGTTTCCAGCATACCCGGTTTTTATGAAGGGCAATGGCAGAACTACCTGTTGTTTGCGCTGATGGCGATCTTCGGCATGCTCATGAAAAAGATAAATATACAGCGGGTCTTTCTTGCTTCGCTGGCGGCTCCTACTTTGTATTTTATTTTATCCAACCTGGTCCTCTGGGCAGGATGGAGCGGTACACGTGGATTGGGAAGACCCAAGACCTGGGATGGACTGATGCTCTGCTACAACGATGCGCTGCCTTTCTACAGGACCAGCATCCTGGCAACCATGGTATTCAGCGCTGTATTATTCGGTGGGTATTATCTGCTGAGCCGGCATGCAAACAAAACGGCAACAGCCTGATAAAATAGTTCCTACTTTATTTAAAAACCGCGGCCGATACGCCGTGGTTTTTTTATTGCCCGTTTTCCGGAGTTGGAAAAAATAAATTTATCGAAGTTATTCTCTATTGTACAATTGGATCTCCGTTCCAATGTCTGTCGGTCAAATAAGAAAACAGCAAGTTATCCTACTTCATTCTCATATCCTTCATCTACCAACAATTCACTTCCATCAGCCGCGGCCGTAGCCAATTCATCGCAACGATTATTGAACGGATTTTCCGCATGCCCTTTGACCCACCTGAACCGTACCCGGTTCAACCGGGAAAGTTCATAATAACGGAGCCAGAGGTCTTTATTTTTTTTCCCTCCTTTAAAATCAGTCCTGATCCAGCTTTCCAGCCAGCCCTTTTCCACAGCATTGACCACATATTGGCTGTCGGAGTGCACAAGGATCTGCATGCCGTTTTTCTTAAGTGCCTCCAAACCCGCGATGACGGCGAGGAGTTCCATGCGGTTGTTGGTGGTTAACCGGTATCCGGCCGATAATTCCTTACGGTGGTTGCCCCAGATGAGGATGGTCCCGTAGCCGCCGGGCCCGGGATTGCCACGGGAAGCCCCGTCGGTGTATATGACCAGTTGTGTGTTCGACAAAACAATTTCTTTTTGGGTGATGGAAGTGCTTATGCTTCGCCAGCAATTTTCATACCTGGATGACCCCGGTTTTAAATTCCAGGATCTGTGGGTTATGATCGGCCGCCTCTAAGGCCTCTGCAATATAGAGTCTCGTGTCCACGGGATCAATAATTGCGTCTACCCATAACCGTGCGGCTGCGTAATAGGGCGTAGTTTGTTCGTCGTACCGGTTTTTGATATCATCCAGCAGCTTTTTTTCTTCCTCGGGGTCAATCTTCTTTCCCTTTGCTTTCATTGCACTGACCTGGATCTGCAACAGGGTCCTGGCCGCCTGTTCGCCGCCCATCACCGCAATATGGGCCGAAGGCCAGGCATAAATAAAACGCGGATCATAGGCCTTCCCACACATGGCATAGTTCCCCGCTCCATAGGAATTGCCGATGATCACGGTGATCTTGGGCACCACCGAATTGGCCACTGCATTCACCATCTTGGCGCCATCCTTGATAATGCCGGCCTGTTCACTGCGACTACCCACCATAAAGCCGGTTACATCCTGCAGGAATACCAGCGGGATTTTTTTCTGGTTGCAGTTCATAATAAACCGCGCGGCCTTGTCGGCGCTGTCGTTATAGATCACCCCGCCCATCTGCATTTCTCCCTTCCTGTTTTTTACAATTTTTCGCTGGTTGGCCACGATTCCCACTGCCCATCCATCTATCCGCGCATACCCACACAAAATGGTTTTGCCATAAGCTTCCTTAAAAGGCTCAAAAGAAGATTTTCCGTCACCGGGTGCGGCATCCACGATGCATTCAATGATGTCCAGCATATCATAGGGCTTGCTGTGATCCAGCGGAAAAATTCCCAACAGGTTTTCCGGTGAACGCAGGGGTGCTGCCGCTTTGATGTGGTCAAAACCCGCGCGCCGGGTATGACCCAGGCTGCCGATGATCTTCTTCACCTGGTCCAGGCATTCCTGTTCCGTATCAAATTTGTAATCCGCAATACCTGAAATGGCCGTATGGGTATCCGCTCCACCCAGGGTCTCGGCGTCCACATCTTCTCCAATGGCTGCTTTTACCAGGTAAGGCCCCGCAAGGAAGATGGAGCCGTTGCCCTCTACCATCAGGGTTTCATCGCTCATGATGGGTAAATACGCTCCACCCGCTACACAGGCGCCCATCACGGCGGCAATCTGCGTAATACCCATTGCGCTCATGCGTGCATTGTTCCTAAAAATCCTTCCAAAATGTTCTTTGTCGGGGAAGATCTCATCCTGCATGGGTAGGAACACACCGGCGCTGTCAACAAGGTAAACAATGGGCAGGTTATTTTCCATGGCGATCTCCTGCATGCGCAGATTTTTTTTGCCGGTGATCGGGAACCAGGCCCCGGCTTTGACCGTTTGGTCATTGGCCACGATCACACATTGCCTGCCGCTCACATAACCGATGCCCGCCACCGTGCCCGCAGCCGGGCAGCCGCCATGCTCTTCATACATATCGTATCCGGCAAAAGCGCCGATTTCCATAAAGGGAGTATTTTTATCAAGCAGGTAATCCAGCCGCTCACGTGCCGTTAGTTTTTTTCGTTCATGCTGTCGCTCGATGGCCTTCTTACCTCCTCCCAACGCAATCTTATCCATCCTTGTCTGCAGCTGGCTGATGGCCATCCGCATGATGTCCTCGTTCTTGGCAAAGTTCAGGTTCATAGCGTGCATTTATAACATGCAATTTAAGTGGGATGCTGTAATATTGGTATATTTTTACCCGCACGATGCTCAAACGAAATAGAAAATGGGTCATCCTGGTCACGATGGCCGTTGTCATCAAGATCTTTTCGTTTTTCCCCGACGCGGTGGAGCGTTATTATTCCACGGGCATTTACCCGCTGAGCAGCCGTGTACTGCGTTTCCTGTTCGGATGGATACCCTTTAGCATCGGGGATATTTTTTATGCACTCCTGGCAGTGTGGCTGGTTGTGAAGATCGTTTTGTTCATCGGGAAATTTCTCGACAAACGCCTGATCAGACCCTATCTCATTTACCTCTTCCACCGGGTGATCTGGTACTGCCTGCTCGTGTATGTGGTCTTCAACCTGTTTTGGGGACTCAACTACAACCGCCGCGGCATCATGTACCAGTTGCAGTTAAAAACGGCGCCTTATTCCACGGATGAGTTACGTACGGTATTGGAAGTAGTGGCAGACAGGCTCAATGAACTGGATTCATCCGCACATGTACAGCGGTCGCCCCTGGCCAGCAAGAAATTCCTCTTTCGTGCCTCAGTGGCTGCGTACAATAATCTTGCCGGCAAAGACAATACATTTTCCTACCGCACGGCATCGGTAAAGCCTTCTATCTACAGCTACCTGGGAAACTATCTCGGTTTCTCCGGCTACTATAATCCCTTTTCC
>DATJYH010000213.1:0-2704 GCA_035499675.1 Puia sp. | reverse complement strand
CGTGAGTAATGCCAGGACAACAACAGCAGAAAAGAGAAGCAGATTTTTTTCATGGTATGATTGGGTTGAGAAAATGACAGGATCGATGGCGTGAATGATACACATAATAGTGAATTTTCCCGCACCCGCAGGTAAGCATCGATGAATTAAATTATTCCGACCTCAAACTGCGGACGGGGTTGGCCAGCGCTGCCCGAATGGCCTGCGAGCCCACCGTAATCAATGCAACCAGTATCGAAACTACGGCAGCCAGCAGGAATACCCACCAGTGAATACTGATCCGCATGGCATAATTCATTAACCAGCTATGCATGATCCAGCCGGCCAACGGAAAGGCCAGCAGACAGGACAACAAAACCAGCTGTATAAAATCCGTGGTAAGCAATTTCGTGATCCGGAATTCGGAAGCGCCCAGCACTTTTCGTATGCCTACTTCCTTGGTCCTGCGTTCGGCCGTATAGGCTGCCAGGCCAAAAAGCCCGATACAGGAAATAATTATAGCGAGACTGGCAAAGATCTCCGATAGTTTGGAGATCAGGGTTTCACCTACAAACAGGTTATTAAATTGATCGTCCACAAACACAAACTGGAAAGGATAGCCCGGGTTGTATTTTGCAAAAACGGCCTGCATTTTTGCCATGGCCTGTTCCGGATCATTCCCATTCATCAGTCGCACATACATACGATCGGTTTGGTTGGGCACGCAATAAAAGACCACCGGGTCGCCATGTCCAAACATATCTCCATACACGTAGTCGTCCACTACTCCATCCACCACCATATTCATCACAAAATTGCCCCTCTCCTGTAATTTTTTTCCGATGGCGTTCCCGCCCATCAACCGTTCCATCGAGGCTGTGACCAACACATGCATCACCGGCAGGTCCATTTTTGCCTTCATCAGTGCCTCCATATCAGCCGTACCCACCGTATCCGTGGACCTGAAATCCCTGCCGCTTATTATGCGTATACCCATGGTCGATATAAACTCCGGGCTTACCACTCGTTGCGAGATCACTACCTTGCTATCGGGCCGTTTCCCCGGCCAGGATATACCGCTGGTATTATTCCCGTTGAAAAGCAGGGCGTGGTCTGCCAGGGCTGCATTAACAGCAATCCCTTCCTTTAAAAGTTCCTGCCTGATGACTTCGAAATTTTTCATGGCATTCCCCTGCAGGGCAATTTCCACCAGGTTGTTGCGGTTGAATCCAAGATCTCGCTGCTTTGCCAGCCGGATCTGCTGGTACACAAGAATGGTCCCGATGATCAGGGCGATGGATGCCGTAAACTGGAGCACCACCAACCCCTTACGGACCAGCGAAGCACCACCGGCCCGGGCCTTGATCCCTTTCAGCACAAAAACCGGGTTAAAGGAGGAGAGATAGAGTGCCGGATAACTTCCCGCGGCCAGCCCGCAGATCAATGTCAATACCAGCAATGCGATCATATGAATCGGATTGTTCAATTCCGGCGATAGATTTTTCCCCACCAGCAGGTTAAAGGCTGGCAATGCGGCTACCAGGAGGATCACTGCCAGGAACGTAGACAACAATGTCATCAACATCGCCTCACCGAGGAATTGTGCTACGAGTGATTTTTTTCCTGCTCCCATCACCTTTCGCACACCCACTTCCCGGGAGCGCCTTTCACTCCTGGCCGTTGCCAGGTTCATAAAATTGATGCATGCGATAAAAAGAATGATCCAGGCAATGGCCGTAAACAGCCGGACATACTGAATTCTTCCTCCACCTGTCATCTTTCCATTGGCAAACTGGTCGTAGAGCCGCCAGTATTTCATTCCGAAAAGAAATACATGCACCGAGGAGGGATCGGTCTCCAGCCTCTGCGTGGTAAAATCGTAATTCTTTTCCAGCAGGCGCTTGTTGATGGCGTCAACATCCGCGCCCGGCTTTAGTTCCACATAGGTAGTGAGACCAAAATTATTCCACTGGTGGAGGTCGTCGCGGTTTGCAAAAAAAACTTCAAATGGCGCCAGCCATTCAAACTGAATGGAGGAATTGGCGGGAAGGTCCTTCACTACGCCGGACACAATATAGTCCTGTTTGCCATCCATGCTCACCGATTTTCCCAGTACGTTTTTCTCATTCCCAAAAAATTTCTTGGCGGCAGATTCAGTAATGACCAGCGAATGCAATTGAGAAAAAGCATGGCTGGCATCGCCCTCCACAAACGGCAGCGTAAACAGGTTAAAAAAAGAGGGCTCCACATATCTCCCCCCTGCATTCACCGATGCATTTCCATACCGGAACATTACATCATTCATTCCCTCTGTACTGCGACAGGTAGCCGCTACGCCCGGAATGACAGCCAGCGAAGGAGCCAGTGGTCCCGGTGTAGACGAATGTGTAAACATACCGGCATCTTCACGGTCGTTTGTTTTTACGATATAGATCCTGTCCCTGTTTACATGCACATTGTCCCAGCGCAGTTCGTCTTCCACCCAAAGAAAGATCAGCCCCGCGCAGGCAATCCCCACGGCCAGGCCAAATATGTTGAGAAAACCATAAGACTTGTGATTCTTTAAATTCCGGAAAGCCATTTTGATGTAATTGAGGAGCATATGACAGCTTTTTAAAGGAAACAAGGCAAATAGAAACACAAACAGGATGCCTTTTTAGAACCTCTTCATAGCCAATACGCTAATGACCGGGAGACTCACCGGGCTGTTCGTTTTTGGTACAGT
>DATJYH010000212.1:0-8991 GCA_035499675.1 Puia sp. | reverse complement strand
TATTCCTTACTGCTGCCTCCCGTAGGAGTCGGGCCCGTGTCTCAGTGCCCGTGTGACTGGTCGTGCTCTCACACCAGTTACTGATCGTAGGCTTGGTGGGCCGTTACCCCGCCAACTACCTAATCAGACGCACGCCCATCTCTAAGCGCCGGAGCTATAATTATAAGCTGATGCCAGCTCATAATATTACGGGGTATTAATCCAAGTTTCCCTGGTCTATCCCCCACTTAAAGGAAGGTTGCGTACGTGTTCCGCACCCGTTTGCCGGTCGCCAGCTTCCGTATTGCTACGGAACTGCTGCCCCACGACTTGCATGTATTAAGCCTGCCGCTAGCGTTCATCCTGAGCCAGGATCAAACTCTCCATTGTAAATGAGTTTTGATACTGACTTTAATCTCTTTTGGAAATTAACGTCTTTATCGAATGTTTCGCTAACATAACCTTACCCCTTCCCGTTCGAGACGAGAAGAGTGCTGTTGCTTCCAAACTTTCAAAGATCTTTAGGCCTTTTTTGACCCCCATTTTTTGAATGGGATGCAAAGGTAAGAGCCTTATTTTATTCACCAAATTTATTTCGGCAATTATTTGCTTTTTTTCACATTTCCTTGCCAAAACTGATTCGAAGAACTGCCACTTTTTAAAGCGGACGGCAAAGATACAACGAGTAAACTTCCCAACAAATTTTTTGATGCGATTTTATTCACATTTGTATCACAGTGCCAACCATTTAAAGAACTATTTCCGCCAAAAGCGGCCGCAAAGATAGGACGCTTTCGCTTGCCTCCAAATATATTTTCCCCCGCTCCCCAACGCCATCCCCTGAAACACAGTATGGACGGAGGTTTCGGGAGGAAAAAAAAGTTGAACGGATTTTGAGATGCGGAATGAGTGATGAGGGATACGGGCTGAGGTCGATTAACTATAGAAGCTATATGATTTAAACAAATCGTCTGCTAGTTTACTTCGTTCTTCTGGGGTCCCACGCGTGGACGTCCCGAATCTCGCTTCTCACTTCACACATCCTGCACCCCCAAAACCCCCTCCCCATACTTCACTTTCGCCAAAAACAGCCCATGCCCGGGTACAGAGAAATCCACCTTGCTACTGTCTTTGGCTTCGATAATACGCGCAAAATCCTCCGCCGTTATCCTGCCCCTTCCCACCTGCAACATGGTTCCTACCAGGCCCCGCACCATCCCCCGCAGGAAGCGGTTGGCTTCAACCTGGTATTCCAGCCCCTCGTCCCGGCGAACCCACTGGCTCCGGAGAATAATGCAAACGCTTGTCCGGGCCTGGGCATTTCGCTTGGAAAAGGCTTCAAAATCAGTGTGTTTCATCACCTCCTCCGCGGCCGCCTGCAGTTTATCAAAACTGAGGGTATAAGGATAGAAAAAGGCCCGGTCTTTTAAAAATGGGTCCTTTTTCCGGTAGATATGATAGTGATACTCCCGGCTGATGGCATCAAACCGGCAATGACTTTCCGGTTGCACCGGGTAATGGGCCTTTAGCACGATGTCTGCTGGCAGAATGGCGTTGATATGATACAGCGCCTTGTCGGGTATGGCTTCCTCCCAGTCCAGGTGAAAGAAATTCTGCAGGGCATGCACACCCGCATCCGTACGTGAAGAACCCGTCATCTGCACCTGTTTCCGGAAGTATACGGAAAACGCTTTTTCCAGCTCCTCCTGCACAGATCCCGCATTTTCCTGGACCTGGGAACCGCTGTAATGCGTACCCATGTACGCCACTTCTAGAAAATATCTGGGCATACACAAATATAGGTTACCATGAATTGGGGGGATGAACCGATTCGGGTGGTTCGACTCACTGGTTGGCCAGGGCCTTCAGCTGGTTTACATATTTTTCATCCGTCAGCGTCTCCTGCAACTGCGGAAAATGATCCCTGTCGGATGTATAAGGATAAGCCGTTTCATAAAACCGGTAACGGCCCTGGTCGCTCGCAAACAATTCACCCAGCGCCCTTACCTGTTTCACCGAAAAACACATGGTCTTAAATGCCTTTCTCGCCGCGCCCATCTTGTCTGTTTCGGTATTGGCCGTGAGAATATTAACGCGCAATACATCTACATCATAATCTGTTGCCAGGGTCTTGCAATCTGAAAACTCAATGGTTGTATTCTTTGCGGGCGTCGTTGAATCCGTCATCAATTTGGCTGCGCCTGCTGAGCTGGCGGCAGTTTTCTTATTACCTGCTGGCTTTTGCGGCTGAAGCCCCGTAGAGGCAGCCGCGGCCTTAGCGTACGGGATCAATATGGTGATGGTGTCGGTATGTCCCCTGACTGAAAGATCCAGGTATTTTAGCTGCAGGGAACTGGTCAGCGATCGCTGGCTCAGCTTTTTAATGCTTACATGCGTCACCGCTGCTGTTTTTACAGCCGGTCCCTTTTCTTTCTTAACTGCAGCCACCGGCGCCACGGCCACCGCACTGTCCTTCTTTTCAATGGCCACCACGGGGCTGTCGACTTTTGCTGCTGGCAGACTGGCGACATGCTTCCTGACCGTGTCCTTTAAAAGTTCTTCCGCCTCATAGCTGTTGTACAATACGGCCGTGTCATTGACAACAGCTGCCATCAGTTGTGAAAAGGCATCGTCTTTTTTAACGGCCTTACCGAGCGTGGCGGAGGCTTCGGCGCCTGTTTGTGCAATGCCCTGTTTGATATCCGGTGTTTGTGTATTGAACAGGGCCCAGCCCTTTCCACCTGTGCTTCGGAGCCGGTAGGCCTGGTCTTTCCCGTCGACCAGGATCGTAAACTTTTGTTCCGTCGCTGTCTTGTCGTCGGGGAACCCGATAAACAGATCATAACTGCCGTCCTTAAGCTGCGAAATGGCGAGATGCCCCGTGGAAGAAGAAGCAAACTTTCCCTCACCTATCCGCGCATAAAATGACTGCCCGTTTTCGGCATCGATGGTCAGTTGCCATCGGGAGTCCTGTCCAAATGCATCCACCTGTATCCAAACCAGGAACAACATCAACCGCAGAACTGACTTAACCATGGATGCTTCTTGATTTACTGTTTAACAAACCTACAGGAATTCAGCGCAAGGGCAAAAGAAGGAATCCTGGGCCAGCCCATAAATTTTAGTCATCACGATGCCATCTCCTTCATGAATTCAACGCCCCCGCGGCCTCTTTTCCCTATAAACTGTCGATCATACCTTTTATAAAAATTTTAAGAATCTTAGATCAGCCAGCGGCTATCTTTACAGCTGATAAAATCAAATTATGATCAGATTACCGCTTTCATTGCTTGCTCTTTTTGTTGTAGTACTATCCTATGGACAGGATTCCCTGAAAACGACGGATGATGCCTGGAAACGGGATTATCACGGTTTCTTCACCAAGATCAATGACCTCGTACACACTAAACTCGATGTCCGGTTTGATTATGATAAATCCTACCTCTACGGCAAGGCCTGGATCACCCTCAAACCCCACTTCTACCCCACCGATTCGCTGTCGCTCGATGCCAAGGGTATGGACATTCACCAGGTTTCGGTTGTAAAAGGCTCAGCTTTGCAGAAACTGACCTACCGGTACGACGGGCTGGTCCTGAGGATCCATCTCGACAAAACCTATAAAAACGCTGATTCTTATACGGTCTATATCGACTACACTTCCAAACCCAATGAGTTCAAAGAACATGGCAGTGCAGCTATAACGGATGCAAAAGGATTGTATTTTATCAACCCGCGCGGAGAAGATAAAAATAAACCCACCCAAATCTGGACCCAAGGCGAAACAGAAGCCAATTCGGTATGGTTCCCCACCATCGACAAGCCCAATCAAAAGTGCACGGAAGAGATCATCATGACCGTGCCTTCAAAATATGTTACCCTCTCCAACGGTAAACTGGTTTCGCAAAAGAAAAATGCCGATGGAACCAGGACCGACCGCTGGAAAATGGACCAGCCCAACGCCCCCTACCTGTTTTTTATGGGAGTTGGCGATTATGCGATCGTGAAGGATTCCTACAAGGGCAAGGAGGTGAGCTACTATGTTGAAAAACCCTATGCGGCGGTTGCCAGGCGGATATTTGGACATACCCCGGATATGATCGCGTTCTACTCCCGGGTGCTCGGCGTAGACTATCCCTGGGTGAAATATGCGCAGATGACCGCCCGCGATTATGTGAGCGGCGCCATGGAAAATACCACGGCCACCCTGCACCAGGAAAGCGCCCAGCAGGACGCCCGGGAGCTGGTGGATGGAAATATCTGGGAAGATGTGATCGCCCATGAATTGTTTCACCAGTGGTTTGGAGACCTGGTTACTACAGAAAGCTGGAGCAACATCACGCTGAATGAATCCTTCGCGGATTTCAGCGAATCACTTTGGAATGAACACGAATACGGAAAAGATGCGGGCGATGCCACCAATTTCAGCGGGATGCAGGCCTACCTGTCCAACCCGGAGTATGCGGGTCGTGATCTGGTGAGATATTATTACGCAGATAAAGAAGACGTCTTTGACCGGGTGAGTTATTCCAAGGGTGGACGCATCCTCAACATGTTGCGCAACTATGTTGGCGACAGCGCTTTTTTTAAATCGCTGAACCTTTACCTGACCCGGAACAAATACAAATCCGCCGATGCGCATGCGCTCAGGCTGGCTTTTGAAGAAATAACGGGACAGGACCTGAACTGGTACTGGAACCAATGGTATTTCGGTGCCGGTCATCCGAAATTGAACATCGACTATGTATACGATGATGCCGCCAAAAATGTTAAGGTGATCATCACCCAAACCCAGAACGGCAACAAGGTATTTAAACTTCCCATGGCGATTGATGTATATGCCGGCGGACAAAAGGAACGTCACCGTGTATGGGTAGAAAACCGGTCGGATACTTTTACATTCAGCTATCGTTCAAAACCCGACCTCGTGAATGTGGATGCTGATAAAATTCTGCTCTGCGAAAAGAAGGACAACAAAACGCTCGATAATTTTATTTACCAGTACAAACATGCCGGCCTCTACCTCGACCGCCGGGAAGCCATTGATTTCTGTGCGCAGTCGCAGGACGATCCCAAAGCACTGGCGCTGCTGAAAACCGCCCTGCATGATCCTTTTTATGGATTGCGGGAATACAGCCTGAACGCACTCGATTTTGAAAAGAAGACGGTGCGGGATGCTGTGGAACCTTTGCTGGCAGATATCGCGCAGCATGACCCAAAGCCGACTGTCCGCGCCAAGGCCATCGATATGCTTGGAGAATATGATAACCCAACTTATATTTCCATTTTCAGAAAAGGGGTGACCGACTCGTCCTATTCCGTTGCGGGAAATTCCCTGGTTGCACTCAGCCGCCTGGACAGCGCAGAAGCTTATAACCTGGCGCAGAAATTTTCCAGGGAACCCGCCAAGGGCGAACTGTTATCCGCCATCACTGAAATCTTTGTCAGGTCCGGCAACGATGATCATTTTGACCTTATTGCAAACGGATTTGACAACATGCCGGTTTCGCAGAAGAAGATGGACGAACTCCCTTACCTCGTAAGCATGCTGATGCGGGTACAACGCACGGACCAATTGAAAAAAGGAGTGGATGCCATCGCCAAATTCCGCGATGCCATTCCCGGTGACCAGCACGACGAAATCGCCGGACTGATCAACGACAAAATTTTCCGCGTTATGGCCGCCCGCAAAAGCCAGGAGGGTTTGAAGGACCAGGCAGACTATATTTTGTCAAAGCTGCCGGAGGCCAAAAAAGGATTCTAGCTGAGTCAGGAGTACGGCGCGATGTGGGATACGAGATACGGGATTCGGGCTGCGCGTTAAAGAAATAAATATTCCATTTTTATTAATAAAAGGGCCCACATATTTGAGGGCCCTTTTTATGATCAGTCAATAAGATTGTCGCACTCGTATTTCGTATCGCGCATCGCACATCCCCGGTCCCTACCAGCTTCCACCCGCTCCTCCACCTCCACCGCTTCCGCCGCCGAAGCCACCAAAGCCTCCTCCTCCACCGCCGCCCCAGCCACCGCCGCCGGACCATCCGCCACCACCACGGTTGCTGAGCATGGAAGCAATGATCCAGGGTGCCCAGCCCGAACGATTCATCATACCACCGCGGCCTCCTCCTCCCCTGCTGATCAGGATAAGAATGATAATGATGAAGATGATCACACCAAGGATGGAACCTCCGGAAGTGCCCTTGCCGCGCTGGTGGTATCCTTCCGGCGCCTTGTATTCGCCGGCTGCCGCTTTGATAATGGCATCCGTGGCATCGTCAAATCCCCGGTAATAACTTCCCTGTTTGAAATTGGGTACGATTTCGTTCTCTACAATTTCTTTCGCAGTAATATCCGGTACGGAGCCTTCCATTCCATACCCTGTTGCAATAAATACTTTTCTATCCTGGATGGCGGCGAGGATCACCACGCCGTTGTTGGTTTTTTTGTTGCCAACTTTCCAGTCGCGCAGAATCTTCAGCGCATAGTCCTCGATGGCATAATCCCCGGTAGTCGGCACCGTTACCACGGCCACCTGAATCGACGTACTGTCATCGTAAGCCACCAGTTTTTGTTCGAGTGAGCTGACCTGGTCGGCCGTCATCACATGCGCTAAATCATTTACCAGGCGTGGGGGATTGGGTGCAGGAGGAATGTTCTGTCCGCGGGAAACCAGCGCATATAATAAACAGAGTAGTAATAAAAACTTCTTCATTCCGTAGTCTTTCCGGTTTTACCTGCCAAAAACAATATCGTCCGGCAGTTCGTTCACATCCGTGTCCCTGTTATAAGGAAAATGCAGATGCAGGGCATCTCCTACTTCCCCCACCATCTTTGCAATGGAATCCGCATAGCTTCCCCGTTGCATATGCGACAGTATCTGTTTTACTTTTTCATTCCAGAACAGATCGCCCACTTTTTCGTGAATGCCTTTATCGCCTAATAACGCCAGCTGACGGTCCTTAATCGCCACATAAAGCAGCACGGCATTTCGCTGGGCAGTCTGGTCCATCTTCAAATTCCAGAAAACTTCCGCTGCCCGGTCGAGCGGGTCCACAAAACGACAATGGCTTTCCACATACACGCGGATCTCCCCGCTGGTTTGTCGTTCCGCAGCCTGGATGGCAGCCACGATCTGGTTCTTTTCCTGCTGGGTAAAAAAATCCTTTTTTGTAAATGGGATCCTCAAAGAAAAAAGATTAAGCGGCTTTTATTTAGAATTTTACTTCAGGGGCTTTTTCCGCACCTGCATCCGACTGGAAATATCCCTTGGCATGAAAACCAAACATACCCGCGAAGATCGAATTCGGGAAACGACGGGCGGTGGTATTGTATTCCTGCACCGCCGTGTTAAAATCATTGCGGGAAACCTTGATGCGGTTTTCCGTTCCTTCCAGCTGTGCCTGGAGATCGCGGTAGTTTTGCGTGGCTTTCAGATCCGGGTAGTTTTCCACCACGGCCAGTAAACGGCTGAGTGCGCTGCTGACCTGGCCCTGTGCCTGTTGGAACTGCGCGATCTTTTCGGGAGAAAGATCATTGGCATCAATTTTTACCTGGGTGGCGTTGGCCCTGGCCTGTATAACATTGGTGAGTGTCTGCTGTTCAAAATTGGCGGCGCCCTTTACTGTGTTGACGAGATTAGGGATCAGGTCGCTGCGACGCTGGTAATCACTCTGCACATTGCCCCATTTGCCTTTTACGTTTTCGTCCAGCTTCACCAGACTATTGTATCCGTTGCAGGCACATCCTCCAAACAAAACAATGATGGCCAGGATAATGATCAGCGTTAGATTGCGGGAATTCATATTTTAAGATTTAGGTTAACAAGCTAAAATTAAGACTTTTGGCCTTTTGGTACATTAATTTTGTGCATATCCGTAGCATAAACATCCACGCTGTCTTAAATGTTTGAAAACCGCCCAACTATCTTACCCGAACTTCCCGTTTATCTCCGTTAACAACTGTAGCACAACATCCTGACCTATCTTTACAGCAAGAACCAGGTTTCATGAAAGCGCTTGTTTTGCACGACAAAGGCCAACCGCTGGTCCCCGAAGAAAGGGCAGAACCCACGGCCTCCGGGGAAGAGGCCATCGTAAAGGTTTATGCGGCCGCATTGAACCACCGCGATGTATGGATACAAAAGGGCCGTTACGCCGGTTTGGTTTATCCTGCCATCCCCGGATCGGACGGCGCCGGCGTGGTAGCCGCTACCGGTAGTAACAGTCATGCTCACTGGAAGGGGAAGGAAGTGATCATCAACCCGACACTAAACTGGGGAGCTTCGGAAGCGCACCCTGATATGCCACATTTCAGGATATTGGGCATGCCCGATCCCGGGACTTTTGCGCAATATGTAAAGGTTCCGGTCAGTTGCCTGGCTGAAAAACCTGCCCATCTCTCCTTCGAGGCGGCGGCGGCGCTCCCATTGGCCGGACTTACTGCCTTCCGGGCGTTGTTTACCAGGGCCAGGCTGAAGACAGGTGAAAAGATATTGATCACGGGCACGGGGGGAGGGGTGGCCCTTTTTGCCCTGCAATTTGCCGTTGCGTCCGGGGCTAAGGTTTGGGTCAGCTCCGGGAGCGATGAAAAGATCGCAGCTGCCATGAAACTGGGGGCGAGGGCCGGGGTCAATTACCGGAACAGTAAGTGGATGGAACAACTCCAGGAACAGGCCGGTGAATTTGATGTAATCATCGACGGAACGGCTGGCGATTCGGTGAACCAGCTCTTTAACCTTGCTTGCCCGGGTGGGCGGGTCGTGTTTTATGGGAGTACGATGGGGAATCCTTCATCGGCTGAGATCAGGAGAATATTCTGGAAGCAGCTCAATGTGCTGGGTACTACGATGGGCTCTGCGGCCGACTTCCAGGCCATGACGGCATTTGTCAGCAAACAGCAGATCCAGCCAATCATCGATAAGATCTTTCCCTTCCTGGAAGGAGAAAAGGCGATGCGACGGATGGATGAGGCGTTGCAGTTTGGAAAAATTGTGCTTAAAATAGTTTAGCAGAT
>DATJYH010000211.1:0-5885 GCA_035499675.1 Puia sp. | reverse complement strand
GTCGCTTATGCCATATCGGTAGTAGTGCTGATCCTGGGTGTGGGATCCTTCTTCAACGGCTTTAAAAAAGGTGTTGAATTCCTGGGTGGCAGAAGTTACGTGGTGAAGTTCAGCAAACCCGTACAGGAACTGGATGTTAAGAATGAACTGAACAAGGTTTTTGGCAAGTACCCGGAGGTTAAAACCTATGGTTCCAACGAGCAATTGGAAATTACCACTGATTACCTGGTTGAGCAGGAAGGGCTGCTGGCCGATTCTACTGTTAAAAGCAAATTGTTCGAAGGTTTGAAAACATTCCTGCCGGCATCCGCCAACCTGGCGGACTTCATCGGCACCAACAAATATGTGTTGCAATCCAAGAAGGTGACCGCTTCCATCTCAGACGACCTGAAAGCAGGCGCGGTGAAGGCCACCATTTTTGCGCTGATCATCATCTTCATTTATATATTCATCCGGTTCCGCGACTGGAGGTACTCCCTCGGAACGATCATTTCCCTGCTGCACGACGTATTTGTTACGCTGGCGGTATTCTCGTACCTGAAAAACGTGGTGCCCTTTCCGTTGGAAATTGACCAGCATTTTATTGCGGCCATCCTGACGGTGATCGGTTTTTCGATGAATGATACGGTGATCGTATTCGACCGGATCCGCGAAGACAGCCGGATCATGAAAAATGCCAGCAAGGCCGAAATCATCAACAAGGCCATCAATGATACACTGAGCCGTACCATCATGACCTCGCTGACGGTATTCCTGACTATCCTGATCCTGTTCCTGGTGGGCGGTGAAGTTACAAGGGGATTCGCGTTTGCAATGCTGATCGGTGTAGTTACCGGTACGTATTCGTCCATTTTTGTTGCGGCTCCTGTCCTGGTTGACCTTGCCAAAAGCAAACCCCTGGGAAAGGCTGATGCCGCCTCTACCGCCGCAGCCGCGGCAGCAAAGGGCAAGCCGGCGCTCTCCAAATAATGATTTTTGTAAAGAAGTATAAAAAAGACCTGTTGAAATCAACAGGTCTTTTTACGTCACAAAACAATACTGTTATTTCCGGTGATGTTGCGGATGTTTAGCCTTGTGATGATGGTGGTAATGACGATGTGTTGGAGTAGGGCGCTTTTTTTTCTCAGGCCGCCTGTCGCCTTCTCCCTTTGCCAGGGCAATCCCCGAAACAGACATGAACAACAACAGGAAAAGAAGATACTTTTTCATAGTTGATGGATTTTAGTTAAAGAATGAGCTCAAAATAAGCAAACTTTCTTAAAAGCGGAAATGAACAAAACCTGCCCTACAGGGACAAAAAAACCACCCGGTGAGCGGGTGGTGTCTTGTTGTCAGCTTTCGCAGATCACTGCTTCTTATTCTCCTTGTATCTTTTATCCGGTGTGCCGTCCTTTTTCAGGTGCGTGGTAGTGGGGGCTTTGGCAGCATCTTTATTGGCCTTGTACCGCATGTCGGCCGTGCCATCCTTTTTGGTAGGACCGGGCGGCGGAGTCGTGGTCTTTGCTGCGCTGGTAGTCTTTGGTGTGGCAGCCGTCTTGCCGGTGGAAGTTGTGGTCGTCGTCTTTTTGGTCGTATTGTCCTTTTTGGCCGGAGCTGTCTGTGCAAATGAGAAAGCCGCAAAGAAGAATACCAGAAAGGCAGTTGAGAGGAAGTGTTTTTTCATACTTGCAAATTTTAGTGTTCGAAAATAGCAATTCTGCAGGTATCCATGACCCAATGGCTTTGGGAAACAAAATGCTGTTAACGACCCATTAACAAGCGTCCGTTGGTGCTGGCCCGATACATTATTTTACGCGGATGCTTCAACATCAACAGGTTTCAATACAGGCCTGCATTACACCCGCTGATTCCTTAACTTCTACTTAACCAATTTCATACCTTAGTGCTTATAAAGAAAGGCAATTTTGCAACCGGAATTCGTTATTTGATAGTATGCGTTCATCCATTTTGAAATGGCTTGTCTTGTGCGCTACGGTGCTGATTGCATTGATAGTGATTGTACAGCTCTACTGGCTGAAGAAAGTCTATTCACTTGAAAAGAAGCAGTTTAATAATAATGTGGTAAAAAGCATACGGGGTGTTTTTGAGGACCTGCAGATGAATGACAACCCCGCGATGAACCTGAAGGACCTTATCGACAACCCGAGCGACGATTATTTTCTTTTTAAGGCCGATACAATCCCTTACCAGGACTCCCTGTCCAAATACCTGCAACGCGAATTTGAATATTTCAATGTGCTGACCGACTGCAAGGTGGGGGCCTACAGCAGTACAGGCAAAAAATACATTTATGAAGACTTCATGAGCAGCCCCGCATCCAGTTACCCGGTCATGCAAAACAGGGCCATTGATTTACCGGTATTCACGCAAAAGGTTGACCATATCCTCCTCTATTTCCCGCATCGCTCCAAGTATATCCTGAGTGAGATGAACTTCTGGATCATCAGCAGCGCGGCCCTTGTGCTGGCCCTGATCGGGCTTGCGGTGAGCCTGTTTTATTTTTACCGGCAGAAATTCCTTGCCGAGATACAAAAGGATTTTGTGAACAATTTCACGCATGAATTCAAGACGCCGCTGGCCGTTATGAAGATAGCGTCAGATGTGCTGGCGCAGGACAATATCCTACACCAGCCCGACAGGCTGCAACGTTATGCCGGCATCATCCGGGACCAGACTGAACATTTACAGGGACAGGTAGAACGTTTGTTGAAGGACTCTGCCACAAAAAATAAGAAACTACCGCTGGAGAAGGAATCGGTCAATGCCTACCAACTCATAGAGCAGGCACTGAACAAGGTTCAGCCGCTGGTAGAGCAAAAAAATGCGAAGGTGGAGTTGATCGTGGAGGACCGGAAAACAGAGATCCATGCCGACCAGGCGCACCTGGAACTGGCCGTGGTCAATCTCCTGGAGAATGCCCTGAAATATTCAGAGGAACCGCATATTGTAGTGGAAACCGGGAAGGATGAGGCTGACTTTTTCATTTCCGTCAAAGACAATGGCATTGGCATCGAAAAAAAATACCAGAAAAACATCTTTAAGGAATTTTACCGGATCCCGACGGGCAATATTCACAACGTGAAGGGATTTGGGCTCGGTTTGAATTTTGTGAAGAGGATCATTGACGCGCACGATGGAAAAATTACCGTGAACAGCCTGCCCGGCATTGGCACAGAATTCAAACTGTTTATCCCCTTTAATTAAACCTGCATGCAAACAGACAAAAGAAAAGTATTGCTGGCCGAAGACGACCTTTCCCTTGGATATGTGATCAAAGACAACCTGATAGACGCCGGCTATGAAGTGGTGCTTTGCCCGGACGGACAATCCGCCATTGACAAATTTGACAAAGACGAGTACGACATCTGCCTGCTCGATATCATGATGCCCAATAAAGACGGTTTTGCCGTAGCCCGGAAAATCCGCCAGCAAAGCGACCTGGTGCCCATTCTTTTCCTGACCGCCAAATCGCTGGAGGAAGACCGCATCAAGGGTTTTGAAACAGGGGCCGACGACTATATTGTCAAGCCCTTCAGCATGCAGGAGCTGTTGATGCGGATGGATGTTTTTCTCCGCCGCACCAAGAAAATGCACTCTGAGAAGTCGGTTACTTTTACCGTCGGCAAACTTCAGTTCTCGTATACGGACCTTAAATTAGCCATGGGTAAAACGGTTTTCAACCTCACCCAAAAAGAGGCAGACCTGCTCAAATTCCTCTGCGAACATCCCAACCGCATCCTAAAAAGAGAAGAAGTCCTGCTCAATGTCTGGGGAAAGGATGACTATTTTTTGGGAAGAAGCATGGACGTATTCATCACCAAACTCCGCAAGTATTTCAAAACGGATAAAGACGTCAACCTGGAAACAATACATGGCGTGGGATTTCGTTTTAATGCGCCGGTAGATCAATAAGTAACCAGTGTGTCCACGGAGTATTTTAAGCGTTTTTCAATCCGGTAAAAATTTTCATTTCGGCGGTTGCCTGCCAGCATATACCACAGGGGTTGAATTTAACCCGAGATTAACCGCAGTCGATTAGATAAATATACCCACATACAATATTTTTGCATTCGTTTTTGAATTTTACGGTTGCTGCCCGATGAGTGATATAAAAGACAGGAATCATAAAATATACCAACTGATACAAAATCCATGTTACGCCGATCCCTTTTGCTATTCCTAACCGTGATGTGTAGCGGCCTGTTGACAAAGGCGCAGATGACCGCTGATACCCTGCATATTGACCTGGACAGCGCGGAAAGCCTTTTCCTGCATCAGAATTTTTCATTGCTGGCTCAAAAATACAATGTGGATGCCCAAAAGGCCCTGATCCTGCAGGCCAGACTCTGGCCCAATCCCAATCTTTCCCTTGCCAATGGTCCCTTGTGGCATGTCAGCCAGCCTGTGGATGCCACTTTTTTTCATAACAGTTCGATCTCCGCTTCCCTTTCGCAGCTCATCCTGCTCGCAGGGAAACGCAACAAACAGATCAAGCTGGCGGAGGCCAATGCCAAACTTTCCGAGTACCAGTTCTTTGACCTCCTGAGAACCCTCAAGTATACACTCCGGACCGACTACTTTAATATTTATTACCTGCAACAGTCCGCAAAAGTGTATCATGAAGAGATCACTTCGCTGCAGCAGGTGGTCAGCGCCTTTGCGGAACAGGCGGGCAAGGGATACATTGCCGAAAAAGAAGTGGTACGGGTAAAGGCACAATTGTACAGCCTGCAGAGTGAATACAATGACCTCAACAACCAGATCAACGACCGGCAGTCGGAATTGAAACTGGTATTGCAGGTGAAAAACACCACCTATATTGACCCGGTTCCCGACTCCGCGTCGCTGCACAACCTGGATCCCGCGAGGTATTCCCTGGGCGCCATGATTGATTCTGCCTACCGGAACCGGACCGACCTGCAGATTGCGCGGGCGAACAGTGAAATCAACAAGCTGAACTATAGTTATCAGAAATCGCTGGGCGTACCGGACCTGACGCTTTCGCTGTCATTTGATCAGCAAGGCAGCTATGTCAACAATTTCCAGGCCCTGGGCGCTTCCATCGATCTCCCGTTTTTCAACAGGAACCAGGGTAATATCAATTCCGCCAAAGCCATGATCGACTTCAGCGCAGCAACGGAAAAAAGCACAACGGCCACGGTGGAGGAAAATGTGTACCGGTCCCTGCAAAAAGCGTTTGACAACGACAAACTATACCGGAACATCGATCCCGCATTCTACCAGGATTTCAACAGGTTGCTGCACGAAGTACTGATCAATTACCAGAAAAGGAACATCAGCCTGCTGGAGTTCCTGGACTTTTATGATTCGTACAAACAGAATATCCTCCAGGAAAATGCCATCCAATACAACCGGGTCAGCGCGTTTGAAGACCTCAACTATTATACCGGAACCAGTTTTTTCAACTAATCAAGCAATACCTGAAAATCATATAATGAATATGAAAAACTTTTTCAAACTGAATGGCCTCCCGGGGTGCCTGCTTTGCCTGGCTACAGTCCTTTCGTTCCAGGCCTGCAAGAGTGATGCGGAGAAGAAATCGGATGAAAAACAAAAATATGTGATACCCGATTCCATCATGAAAACGATTGTCATTGACACCGTGCAAAAATGCCAGCTGGTCAATGCCATCACTCTTACCGGCCAGGTGGACTTCAACCAGGATCATGTCGTCAAGCTCTACCCCTTGATCAGCGGCGTGATCCAAGGTATCACGGTAGTGCTGGGAGATTATGTAAAGCAGGGCCAGGTATTAGGCGTTATCAGAAGCTCCGAGATGGCCGGGTACAGCAACGACCTGACAAATGCTGAAACCAACCTGCGTATCGCGGCTAAAAATCTCGAAAAAACCAAGGACATGTACA
>DATJYH010000210.1:0-3689 GCA_035499675.1 Puia sp. | reverse complement strand
GATGCCAATGAAAACAGCCTGGGATCGCCACTCACCAAGTGGTATAACCGCTATCCCGATCCGCAGCAGCGGAAAGTCAAGGAAGCCTTGTCCGCCATCAAAGGAGTGCCTGCGGAGAATATCTTCCTCGGCAATGGCAGTGACGAATGCATCGATCTCCTGTACCGCGCTTTTTGCCGCCCGGGTGTGGACAATGTCATCATCAATCCGCCCACCTATGGCATGTATGAAGTGAGTGCCCGGATCAATGATGTGGAAGTGCGTAAGGCCATGCTGCTGGACGACTTTCAACTCGACCTCGTGCACCTGGAGAACCTCGTGGATGAAAATACCCGGATCATCTGGATCTGCTCACCGAACAACCCTACGGGCAACAGCATGCGCAGGGAGGATATAGAAATCATCCTGAATAATTTTGAAGGCCTGCTGGTGATCGATGAGGCCTATATAAATTTTTCACGACACAGGTCCTTTCTTCAGCAGCTCAACGACTATCCCAACCTGGTTGTGTTGCAAACCCTCAGCAAGGCCTGGGGACTGGCCGGGCTTCGGCTGGGCATGGCCTTTGCCAGCAGGGAGATCATCGAAATCTGCAACAGGATCAAACCGCCCTATAATATCAGCCAGGCCACCCAGGAACTGGTGCTGAAGGCGCTCGAAGAAACAGAACAGGTGAATGATATGATACGCGCCCTGGTGGCCATGCGGGAGTCCCTGGCCGCGGGCCTTTCCATGCTGCCCCTGGTGGAAAAAATCTTCCGGTCGGATGCCAACTTTTTGTTGGTAAAGGTTGTTGAACCTGCTGCCGTGTATGACTATCTCCTGGCAAGGGGCATCGTGGTCCGTGATCGCAGCCGCGTGGAATTGTGCGAGGGTTGTCTGCGCATCACCGTGGGAACCGAAGGGGAAAATAAGGAATTGATAACAGCACTCGGGCAATATTCCCGTTGAGAAATTGTAATTTTATCATCCATTTTTTATCATCAACAGCAATATATGAAAAAAGGTTCTCTGAAGGTCGTATTCCCCTCCCTGGTGGGTTGTATGTTCACACTGATGGCATGCGCCGGGGATAAGGGATCAGGCCATACCGGCAATGGTCAGTCGTCCGCCGGGGATACCACGCAGGATGTGACGATCACGGTGCCGGCCGGTTTTAAGGCGGGCGTATACGCCTCAGGGCTCAGTGGCGCCAGGCATTTGACGGTGGCCGCTAACGGGGATGTATATGTTAAGCTGGCCAAACTCAAGGATGGCCGGGGCATTTATCGCCTGCACGACAGCCATGGCAACGGCCGGGGCGACGACCAGAAGGGTTTTGGAAAATTTACCGGTACCGGGATCGCCATCAGGAATGGTTATCTCTATGCCTCTTCCGATGAAGAAGTTTTTCGCTTTAAGCTGGATGCCAATGACCAGGTCATTGATCCGGATCACCCGGAGAAAGTGGTTACCGGCCTGCTGCAGCGGAACGAACACGAGGCCAAGGCCATCACGCTCGACAATAACGGTAATCTGTATGTGAATATCGGGGCTTATTCCAATGCCTGCCAGGTACAGGACCGCACCAAGGGCTCACCCGGTATGAAACCCTGTCCCATCCTGGATTCTGCGGGCGGGATCTGGCGGTTCAGTGCCAATAAACTCAACCAAACCTATAAGGACGGCACCCGTTATGCCACCGGTTTGCGGAACGTGGTGGGGCTCGACTGGAACACGGCCACCAACACGCTGTTTGTGATGCAGCATGGCAGGGACCAACTCGACTATCTCTTCCCCGATCTGTACAATGCCAAACAAAATGCGGAACTGCCGGCCGAGTGTATGTACGAACTGCACGAAGGCGTTGATTGCGGATGGCCCTATATTTACTACGACCAGTTTCAGCACAAAAAAATATTGTCGCCTGAATACGGAGGCGATGGAAAAAAGACCGCAGGGGAGAATGCCATCGACCCCATCTACACATTCCCCGGACACCTGGCGCCCAATGGGCTGTTGTTCTACACCGGTAACCAGTTTCCAGGGAAATACAAAAACGGGGCATTCATTGCTTTTCATGGATCCTGGAACCGCGCACCGGAGCCGCAGAAAGGGTTCTTCGTGGTATTTGTGCCGTTCAGGGACGGAAAACCCAGCGGCGACTGGGAAGTATTTGCCGATGGGTTTGCGGGTGGTCCCGACCTGGTAGCATCCGGAAGGGCAAAACATCGCCCCTGCGGACTGGCCCAGGGCCCGGATGGTTCCCTCTATGTGTCGGATGATACCAACAAAGGCACGATTTGGAAAATCACTTACTCCGCAAAATAATTTATGCAGTATAAAAATGCGTTGGTTGCCACGATTGTACTGATTGTTTTATCGGCTTCATTGATGTCGCTGACACACCCGGCAAACCGGTCCTTGCATAACGACAGCCCCTGGCAGTCCGCGATGGACAGGGGGAAAAAAGTGTACAGCGACCGGTGCCTGACCTGTCACCAGGCTGATGGCGGAGGTGTTCAAAGCATGAACCCGCCACTGATCAAAACAAAATGGGTGCTGGGCGATAAGTCAAAATTGATTGAAGTAGTGATCAAGGGAATGCAGGGCGCGGTGGATATTGAAGGTGACACCTATCACAACGTGATGCCTCCGCATCCCGACCTGACCGATCAACAGGTTGCCGATGTGCTGACCTATGTGCGGAACAGTTTTGGCAATAAGGCCAGGGGTGTAACGGAGGCGGAAGTAAAGGCAGTGCGGGCAAAACTCAAATAGCCGGAAAGTTCTGTAAAGAATATTCGTCAGCCATCGGCGGGAGCTGGTGGCTGATTTGTTGGTTAACTCATTTTCATGAAAAGGATCCTGTTCATAGACCGTGATGGCACACTCATCAATGAGGCACCGCCATCCTACCAGGTCGATCGTTTCTCCAAGCTGGCATTCTATCCGCATATGTTTGAATTCATGGGAAGGATTGCCCGTGAATTTGACTATGAACTGGTGATGGTGACCAACCAGGATGGATTGGGTACGGCCAAGTTTCCGGAGGATACGTTCTGGCCTGTTCATGATTTCGTAATGCACTGCCTGGAACAGGAAGATATTCGCTTCAGTGCCGTTCATATCGATAAAACCCTTCCCGAGCAACATGCACCGACCCGCAAACCGGGTACGGGTATGCTGACGGATTATCTCAACAACCCGGAATATGATATTCCCAATTCCTACGTCATCGGTGATCGCATCACCGACGTGCAACTGGCACTGAACCTGGGCTGCAGGGCGCTCTGGCTGAACAACGATCCCGGCCTGGGGGGCAGGGAGGTCAGTCATTCCAGGGCGGAACTAAACAAAGTGATCGCGCTCGAAACAACCGCCTGGGCTGATATCTATGCCTTCCTGAAAATGGGTTTGCGCCAGGTAACGCATCAGCGCAATACCAGTGAAACAAAGATCAGTATCCATGTAAACATGGATGGAAACGGGAAGGCATCCATCCATACTGGCCTGGGCTTTTTTGATCACATGCTGGAACAGATTGCGCGGCATGGAAAAATGGACCTGGACATCAGTGTACAGGGGGACCTGCAGGTGGATGAACACCATACCATTGAGGATACTGCCATAGCACTCGGGGAAGCGTTTGCATTGGCGCTGGCCGACAAGCGGGGCATGGAACGCTATGGATTTGTGCTGCCGATGGA
>DATJYH010000209.1:0-8533 GCA_035499675.1 Puia sp. | reverse complement strand
TGTGTAGGAGATAGAACGAATAGGAGGCTCTGCCCGGCTGTTCAAAAACTTTGGTTCCTGATATAGAACGGAAATAGTCTTTTCCGTCAGCAGGCCCTAGAAAAGGAGCACAATCTACCCAGGCAGCACGAAATTATTCAGGATGGATTCAAAAAAAATCTGCCCGGAGCCAGGCTGTATTTCCTGTTGATGCTTAAAAGAAAAGCGATGGCCAGGATATATATCATACCGCAGATTGTCCGAGCGAGAGGAAGTAATTTTTATCCTGTTGATTCAAAATAGTAGGTTGTCGTAAAACCCCGGGGCTTCAGGATTTCAGTTTGTTCACTAAATCGGTGTACTCCTTCATGGCAGCCTCTTTTGTTTTTCCTTTAAGCCCCAACCAGGCTTCGTATTTCGCCTTCGCCACAAAATCAAAGGGGTTGGAAGGCGGATCCGAATGCACATCGCCCTCGGTGGCCTGTTTATACAGGGAGTACAGTTGCAGCAGGGTTTCATTGCCTGGCTTTTGCGGCAATAGTTTACTATCCGCTACCGCTTTCTCAATTTGTTCCTTCAGATCCATCAGTTTTATTTTTTGCGAATGTATGAAAATCGCAAACACTAATGACTCACCTTGATGTAACCCCAGCCATCCCGTTGCCGGGAGATGATTTCATAAATACCATCGGGAACAATCTGAACACCTGGCACCAGGTCCTTAGCATCCACATGCTGATTTTTCATGGCGATGGAGCAGATCTTGAAAGCAACATTTTTATTGGCAGCCAGTTTGGTTACAGCATCCGCCACCAGCGATTTTTCCTTCAGGGCCAGTGCGGTACCCATGCCAAACATGACCACCTCCGTTTGTGCGTCAGGGTTAGCAGTGATTACTTCGGTGATCCAGCGTATCACCGCTTTTTGATCGATGCTGTCCTTGCTGGTCATGTCAAAAACAACCTTGTAATTGGCAGATTGTGCAGAGAGCAGCGTGCAGATGCACAACAGCCAGGCGAACAGTAAGATGACCTTTTTCATGACGGTTAGTTTTATGTTGACTAAAAGGTAAGGTTTTTCCCGAAAAAACCATGCAGGTTACCGGTGCTGCCGGTAACAGTTGACCGGCAGGGCCTGTTGTAACTGCTGTATCTCCTGTTCGTTCAGGGCCGGGCTGTCAATTGCGCCAACCGCCTCTTCGAGTTGCGGGAATGTCCGTATGCCCACCACTGCCGACGCGACCACCGGTTCTTTCAGTACAAAACGGATGGCAGTTTGGCCGGTCGTTCTGGATTTTGTTGAGAGGCGCTGCACAGCCCTGGCCGCCTTCTCGACTTCCGCAACGTCGTATTCGAGGTAGCGGGCCGCTGGTTTACCCGTCAACAGTCCCTGTGCCAGCGAACCGCGGGCCAACACGCTGACACCGTTTCCCTGTAACAAGGGAAAACAGGTTTCTTCCGGCCTACGGTCAAGCAGGCTGTATTGCATCATGACACTGACGATACCGGCGCGTTGGATATATTCCCTGATCACATTGGGGCGGATGGAAGATATCCCATAGAAGCGGATCTTCCCCTGTTGTTTGAGCATTTCGAAAGCATCGATGGTTTCTTCGATCGGGTCTTCGATCGTACCACCGTGTAATTGGTAAAGGTCAATGTAGTCGGTCTGCAGGCGGCGCAGACTTTGCTCAATCGCCGAGAGGATGTATGCTTTCCGCGGATTCCAGTCCCAACCACTGCCATCGGGCCTCCATTGATTGCCGACCTTGGTACACAGAATAATTTCCCTGCGTTTTTGCTTCAGGGCTTTTCCAACGGTCATTTCATTCGCACCCTTTCCATAAAGATCCGACGTATCAAAAAGGTTGATGCCCTTGTCAACTGCCTGTTGCAACAGACGGCTGTTATAATCCTCGTCCTGGTTCAGAGACATACATCCAAAACCAATTTCACTCACGCGTAGTCCGGAGGCTCCCAGTATTCTGTATTTCATATCGGGGTTGTTGGAGATACTGCAAAATAAAACATTTCCTGGCCGGATAATTTCAATCAGCAGGGAGATGCGGATTAGTGCGTGCGCGGGACTGCCAATTCAGTATATTTGGCTTTCCAAGAAAAGTGCAGAAAAAAAGATGAGATTAATCAACGGATTGCGCAATCGGCTCAAACGGGTGTTTGACCGGATGGGAAATGAAAAAATTCGCGTCAATATTTTGCAGGCCTTCCCTTTCTGGATTGCTTCCATCATTACCGGGCTGGTAGCGGTTTTGTATGCAAAACTTTTTTTATTGGCAGAGCAGGGTACCATGGTGATCTACAACTATCACGCCTGGTTGCTGTTCATCGTTACCCCAGTTTGTTTTGTCATCGGCTGGTGGCTGGTTCTGCGTTTTGCTCCCTATTCCAGGGGCAGCGGTATTCCGCAGGTTATGTCTTCCATTGAACTGGCAACACCAAAGGATATTGGAAAGGTCAAAAAACTGCTGAGTATACGTATTATAATAGTCAAAATCTTTTCCAGCCTGTTTATGGTATTTGGCGGAGGGATCATTGGCAGGGAAGGACCCACGATACAGGTCGCCGGCTCCATCTTCAGAAAGGTCAACCAGTGGCTGCCCGAATGGTGGCCCAAGATTTCCAAACGGAACATGATCATGGCGGGAGCAGCAGCCGGGCTTGCTGCAGCTTTCAACACACCATTGGGCGGGATCGTTTTTGCTGTGGAGGAGCTCACAAAGACCCATATCAGTTATTTCAAAACAGCCTTGTTTACAGCGGTCATTATTGCGGGGTTGACCGCCCAGGGTTTTTTGGGACCTTACCTCTATCTCGGTTACCCGGTAATCAGTCAGCTTTCTCCCTATATTTTTCTGGCAGTCATACTGGTGGCGGCTGCCGCCGGACTGGCGGGAAGCGGGTTGGCGAAGTCCATCCTGCTGATCATGAAATGGAAATCCGGACTGCAGGGAAAAAACCAGCAACTGCTCTACGTGATTTTTTGCGGCCTGGTGATTGCATCGATGGCGTTTTTTGTGGACCAGTATGCGCTGGGTTCAGGAAAGAACCTGATGACCACTACCTTGTTCACTCCCGAAAAATATGTCAGCTGGTATGTACCCCTGCTGCGGATGGGAGGCTCGGCACTTTCATTTACCACCGGTGCTGCGGGTGGCATATTTGCTCCCTCCCTGAGCGCCGGCGCTTCCATTGGTTCGCTGATTTCCGGATGGATGCATCTCTCCAACGATAATACCAACCTGTTAATACTTTCGGGGATGGTCGCATTTCTTACCGGGGTTACCAGGACGCCCTTTACTTCAGCCATTCTCGTGCTTGAAATGACCGACCGGCATAACCTGATCTTCCACCTGATGCTGGCGGGCATGATTGCAGGCATTGTGTCAATGGTCGTTGACCGGCATTCTTTGTACGACCACCTGAAAACACAGTATATCCACGATCTCAACAAGGAGGAGGCAAAGGCCTCCCACGCAGCTGGGACTGTGCCGGCCTGACCTGCCGCGACTATACGTGGATGTTATACCCCTAAAACAGGTTAACATATCAATCAGCCAACGTTTTTCAGCCCGGATTTCCGGATTCAGATGGAATGTATCGTATGGAATACTGTGCTACCTGTCCACTTCTGTGTAAAAGCTTTCCCCTCCGGCTGCCTGCTTTTCCGTACTTTTGCACCGCATTCAAAAGGACAAAGAAGGAATGAAGCATATCAGGAATTTTTGCATCATCGCGCATATTGACCATGGTAAGAGTACCCTGGCAGACAGGCTCTTACAAATGACGGATACGATCAGCGAGAGGGAAATGATGGACCAGGTGCTGGATGATATGGACCTGGAACGGGAGAAGGGTATTACCATTAAAAGCCACGCCATCCAGATCAACTACCGGCTGAAGGGCCAGGAATATACCCTGAATCTTATTGATACGCCGGGGCACGTGGATTTTAGCTATGAGGTGAGCCGGGCGCTGGCAGCCTGTGAGGGTGTCCTGCTGCTCGTGGATGCGACACAGGGTATACAGGCCCAGACCATTTCAAACCTGTACCTGGCCATTGGAAACGATCTTGAAATCATTCCGGTGATCAACAAAATCGATATGGATGGGGCCATGGTGGAAGAGGTCAAAGATCAGATCATTGAGCTCATCGGTTGTAAGCCGGAAGACATTCTCCTGGCCAGCGCGCGCACGGGACTGGGTGTAGATAAAATCCTGGAAGCCATCGTAGATAAAATTCCTCCTCCATCCGGCGACCCTAACGCACCGCTACAGGCGCTGATCTTCGACAGCGTATTCAACTCGTTTAGGGGGATCATTGTGTATTACCGGATCATGAACGGGAAAATCAGGAAAGGAGATAAGGTAAAATTTGTTTCAACTGAGACTGAATATGAGGCAGATGAGGTTGGTATATTGAAATTAAATTTAGATCCAAATGATGAGGTAGGTACCGGCGACGTTGGATATATCATCACCGGGATCAAGAATGCCAAAGAGGTAAAAGTAGGGGATACCATTACCCTTGCCAACAACCCCAACCCGGAAATGATCAAGGGATTTGAAGAAGTAAAACCGATGGTTTTCGCGGGGATTTTCCCGGTGAATACGGATGATTTTGAAGAGCTGCGCGACTGCATGGATAAGCTGCAATTGAACGATGCCGCATTGAGCTACCAGCTGGAAACCTCTCAGGCCCTGGGTTTTGGATTTCGTTGCGGTTTCCTGGGCATGCTCCATATGGAGATTATCCAGGAAAGGCTGGAGCGCGAATTCAACCAAACGGTCATTACAACGGTTCCAAACGTGAGTTTTATTGCGCATACCACGAATGGCGAAACCATTACCGTCAATAACCCCACTGAAATGCCTGATCCTGTAAGGATAGAGCGGATTGAGGAGCCCTATATCAAGGCCCAGATTATATCAAAGCCGGAATATATCGGCAATATCATGACTTTATGTTTGGGTAAACGTGGTATTCTGATGAATCAGAGTTATTTAACAACGACTAGAGTAGAGCTTCTTTTTGAAATGCCGCTGACTGAGATCGTGTTCGATTTCTATGATAAGTTGAAAAGTCAGACCAGGGGCTATGCGTCCTTCGATTATCACCCCATCGGTTACCGCGACAGTGATATTGCAAAGATGGACATCCTGTTGAACGGTGACAAGGTGGATGCTTTGAGTGCCCTCATCCATCGGAGCAGGGCCCAGGACTTTGGCCGCAAGCTCTGCGAAAAATTAAAGGAGCTGCTGCCGCGCCAGCAATTCCAGATCGCCATCCAGGCCGCCATCGGGTCAAAGGTGATTGCAAGGGAAACCATCAGCGCCCTGCGGAAGGATGTAACAGCCAAATGTTATGGCGGCGATATCAGCCGTAAAAGAAAGCTTCTTGAAAAACAGAAGGAGGGTAAGAAAAGAATGAGGCAGATTGGCAACGTGGAAGTGCCGCAGGAGGCATTTCTGGCAGTATTAAAATTGGATCAGTAAATTCGGCAACGAAACCTGTCGACCTAATCTCATCAAAAGCAAACACATGCGTACGCCCTTGCAAAAAGGCGAAACGATCATATTGGTCACACATAGTAGCTGGGTTTCACTGGTCGGTCCCGCATTATTGGGAATCATCGGACTGGTAGCTGCTTATTTCGTTGGCATTTCCCAATGGGGGTGGGTGCTGGCATTAGCAGGCATCCTTTATTTTTTATTCAGGTATTTTTCGTGGAATGCAAATATCTGGGTGGTGACCAACTATCGCGTGATTGATGAATTGGGATTGCTCAACCACTTTGCAAAGGAAAGTCCACTGGATAAGATCAATAACGTGTCATATGATCAGGGGATCTGGGGACGATTGCTTAACTACGGTCATGTAAAAATACAGACCGCCGCACAGGTAGGTGCGACCGATTATTACAATGTAGATCATCCAAAAAGGCTAAAGGACACCATCACCCAGGCACAATCCGACCTGGAACAAATAAAAGTTTCAAACCAGGCCCGGCAAATGGCAGACGCCCTGGGTATACAGGGAACCGCGGGAATTGGCTCCGAATTGCAAAAACTGGCTGATTTAAAGCAGAGAGGGATGATCTCCGGGGAGGAATTTGATCAAGCCAAAAATAAACTATTGAAGGGATAAGGGGATCCGGTGTCGGCGGTCTAGTTGGATGGCGGTTTGGTTGTTTTCTGCTTGTCTTTCTTCTGCATATTTTTCTCCGACTGCTCCATCAGCTTTTGCTCATTGGCTCCTCCGCCCTCATCCAGGATCTTTTCATCCTGCGGGAATTGACCGTCCTTTAATTTGAAGTCAAACATTTTTTCCACGTGTACCCACTGACCGTTCTTCCATTTGAATCCCTGGAAGTCTCCGTCGGGGATGTAAGTGTCCTTTCTTTCCGGTTCGTCTCCTTCCGGTACCAGGTCATCAAAAACGATCATGTCTAAATTCGGATCGTAGTTAAAAGTGGTAATGGCCTCTTTTTTATATTCAATGTTAAAACGTGCCATGGTTTTATTGGCCATCTTGCCCGTATCTTCCTTAAATGAAATATAAGGTCCGCCAAACTCGGGTTCTCCATTTTCATCAAAGGTCAGTACTTCCATCCATTTTTTATTGCTGCTGATGCTGTAGTCGTCAAATCCCAATAGCGTGTAGAATTTTTTCCCGTTATAGGTTTTCTGAATGATCCGGTAGTAAATAGCACCGATCCAGTTCCTGGCGGTCCGTATGGAATCCAGGGGTTTCGCGGTGAACATCGAAAAGTCATGAAGACCGGTCAGGCGGAGAGAGCCGTCGGCCGTACGCATCTGGATGGCTCCGCGCTGCAGGTAAAAATATTCGTCCTTTTTCAGCTGCCAGGTGAGGATCCGAAAGCTGCTGTCCGGTGCGTACAGCCGCGAAATGGTTTGCAGGGAATCCAGCGGGTAATAAAATGAGTTCTTTATCTTGAGTGTTCTTACCAGGATGCGTGTGAAAAAACTGTCGGAGCGCAGGCGCTGTTCGGGCCTGTCGGCAAACACAATGTTGTAGGCGTACTGTTTGAGCGAATCTTCCCGCTTCCTGAATTCTTTCTTTTCTGCAGGAGACAGTGCCTGGGCTGCTGAATATTCAATAAACAGGCAGGTCAGCAGGAAACAACAAAACAATTTTTGCAAGAAAACGGTCATACTGTAAAACAATGATAGCCACGCAAATTTAACATGGATGGGGCTATCCCCGGCTGTAACGGCTAAATCGGCGTAAAATTTTATGATTTTCCTAAAGCTTTTGCTAAATGCCGGAGATTGTTATAACGAAGATCGATCAGGGGATGGGGCGAGGGCGTATCCGGGTGGGTGGTGGCCAGGAAGATGCTGTGCATGCCGGTGTTACGGCCAAACTGCATATCGCTGAGGGTATTGCCCACCATAATGGAACGGGAAAAGTCGATCTGCGGAAAGTCCTGTTGCGCCTGGAGCGCCATACCCGGGTTGGGCTTTCGGCAGGGGTCCTGGTCATCCAGCGCAGTGCAGAAATAAATATGGTCGATGCGTCCGCCTGTCTTCTCGATCTCCCGAACCATTTTTGTGTGCATGTCGTTCAAATCTTCCACCGTCATCAAACCCTTGCCGATGCCGCGTTGGTTGGTGGTAATGATAATTTTTCCAAAAAGTTCAGCAAAACCGGCGATGGCTTCGCGGGCGCCTTCGTAAAAAATGAATTCACTCCAATTACAGATATACCCTCCGGGTTTTTCATAGTTGATGACCCCGTCGCGGTCGAGGAAAAGGGTCCAGTCTTTGTTGATCTTTTTCAGGTTCAGCATGGGCGTCAAATATTTTTGGGAAGTTCGGATTGTGCGCGCTGATAATCCTCCGGAACGCCTATGTCGATAAAGTATCCCGTCTGAACCAACCCGAATATCGGCCTGGTCGCATAGCACTTTTCGAGGTAGTCCTTCTCAAAGGAAAATTTCTCCGGCAGATCCTCGCTCAGAAATGCATCCGTTTGCAGCGCATACACGCCACCGTTGATCAGGCCTTCATCGTAATACTTTTTCTCCTGGAAACTTTGGATCGATTGGTCGGCATTGAGGACGACCACGCCATAGCGGTCAAAATTCTTCATCGGTTTCAGCGCCAGGCTGCAGTGCGCCTGTTGCTGCCCGTGAAATACGGCCAGCTCCCGCGGGTCTACCCTGAAAAAAGTGTCCCCGTTCAACACCAGCAAAGAGGATTCTTTTGCCTGCTTACAGGCCAGCCTGATGGCACCTCCCGTTCCCAGCGGTTCATTTTCGATGGAGTAACGGATATCCATATGCGGATATTGATCTGTGATATAGGATTGGATGGCTTCATGCCGGTAGCCGAGTGAAAGGATGAAGGAAGTTGTGCCGTGGAGCCGAAAATAGTCGATTACATAGGAAATAAAGGGTTTACCGGCAACCGGGGCCATACATTTGGGGAGATCTGCTACTACGGAACGCAGCCTTGTGCCCAGCCCTCCGGCTAATACAATCGCCTCCTTCATAAACAGAACCTCCTATGAA
>DATJYH010000208.1:0-2784 GCA_035499675.1 Puia sp. | reverse complement strand
ATTTTAAAGCACAGGAAGCAGTTACCCGGAACAATAAACGCATCCAGCTGAGCAAAAAAGAAACCATGTTGCTGAAACTGCTGATTGAAAACAAGAATGAAGTGGTTACCCGGGAAAAAATCCTGCAGACCGTATGGGGATACAATGTGTACCCTACCACGCGCACCATCGACAATTTCATTCTTAATTTCCGGAAATATTTTGAGGAGGACAACCGCCGCCCGAAGTATTTTCATTCGGTACGGGGAGTTGGCTATAAGTACAGCGAATAGACCGACTATAATTTGTCCAATTTTATCAGGATATCCTCTGTTTGCCTGAGTATTCGTTCCATGTCGGTTGCATCATAGGCCGGCGTGTACAATTTCATTTCACATTCCCGGAAAATTTGTTCCAGCGATTGCGTGGTTGTTTCATCCCAGCCTGCGGCCTTTAGTTTTCTTACAATATTCTGTTTGTTCATTTCGCTGCCCGGAAGGTTGAGTTTGTCTTCCGCGGCATTCCAGAGCACCCGGTTCAATTCACTGTAAAAAGCCTTGTATTCTGATCGCTGAAAAAGGTATTTTGCCCTTTGCAACAGGTCCACCGGAATTTTTTCAACTTCGGGTACAGTTGCCGGTGGTGGAGCTTGTACTGCAATGGCCTCCTGCTGCCCGGCCTTTTTCAGTCGCCTGTTTTGAAACCAGAGATACACCGCCAGGGAGGATAATATCAGGACGGCAAAAAACCATTCAAGATGTTGTTGCAAAAAGGCGATAAACCCACCCGATACTCCCTGCGTCGGTTCTGACAGATAGCTGGTGGCTGATCCGGCCGGCTTATTTTTGGCGACCGCCACCCGGAAATCAAGTGGCTGACTTTTCACCGTTTTATAACTGGCCGTTTGCGGGTCGAAGTAAGAAAAGGATACGGCGGGTATCACGTATTCCCCCGGGCGCTTGGGAACAAAACTATACTCAAATGATTTGCTGCCACCCAGCGGCGCTACCGTTTTATCAATGTCTTCTTTGGCAGAGGCATCATAGCTCTCCACACCCTTTGGCCATTCCACCGTGGGTGCGTTGACAACCGGGAGATTGCCCTCTCCCTTCACCGTTATTTTCAGGATGGCGGCATCCTGCGCGGTAAGATGACTGTTAGCTATACCCGATGCGATGCTGAAATGTCCCACGGCACCGTTAAAATCGGCAGGTTTATTTTCTTCCGGCAAAGGCTTTACGGATATCGTTACCGGTTTACTTTCTATGTTCACATGCTGCTCTACCGGGACGCCACCTGTTTCCTGGCCGGGGAACATATCAAACATGTCCCTCAGCATACTATTGCCGTGCGCATGTGCTGACTTGCCCGTTTTTATAAAATGCACGGTATTTTCCACTTCCAGCGGATCCAGGTCAATCATACCGGCCTGCAGGGGTATCAGCTGTGCCTTGCGTATAATGTGCACCGAGAACGGTTTGCCGTTCACTGTTTCCACAGTGGAGCCGGTACTGTTTGGATCCACCATATCATACACGCTGAAACCGTTCAGGGACGGATGCTTTGAAACCCGCGACTCCGACTGAAGATGCGAGTACAGTTTGTAAGTGGCGACAATAGGCTCACCAACATAGCAACTGGTTTTACTCACCAGCACTTTTACAAAAAGATTCTTCCGGATCTTCTCGTCGATATTTTCACCCGGCTTAAGCATATAGTCCGTGTTGACCGGTTCCGGCTCCGGCCACATGGCCCGCGGTGCAGGCAGGGAACTGCTGCCGCCAGAACCTCCGGCAGTGACCACTATTTTGAGCGCATTGGATTGCAACGATTTTCCATCCACTTCCGCCTTTGCACCGGGAATGGTAAAATGACCGGTCTTGACCGGCTGCAATACAAAGGCCAGCGATTTATACTGGGTTACCACGCCATTGACCACGCTCATGCTGCTGGATTGTATAGGGCCCTGCACGATATTAAAATCTCGGAATGTGGGAGGCAACAGATGCTCGATCTGTTGTGCATTTTCTACAACATATTCAACCTGTACATAGTCATTCCGACCGATCTCATTGCTGCTGGCAACCGCGCTGAATTTTGGTTGCGCGTGAACCAGGCCCGGCGGGAGAACTGTGAGGAAAAGTATAAGATACCGAAGATGTAAAAATTTGCCGATAAAAGAATATTTTATTCGATTCAAAGAATTCATGTCCCTTTCCTTTTCAGCACAGGACACAAATATAATCGCTAACCGCTTCTGACCCTGTATCAGCTGCGGTTAAAACTCAGTTAAAACAGTCATAATCACGCGAATCGCTATAAATCCCCAAGCTGTGGGCGCAGGAGGATCTCCTCAACCGTGGCCTGGGGGGAAAGGGTGGAAGCGGCATATACCATATCTGCGATGTCAGCGGATTCCATGATCCTCCGGGGATCTACCCCGGAGCCAGCCCAGGAATCGGTGTACACCGCACCGGGATATACAGCGGTCACCTTTATACCAAAAGGCTTCATCTCTTCCCGTAAGTTTTTAGAAAACCCAGCCAGCGCAAATTTGCTGATGCTGTAGGAACCGCCATTGGGATAAGCGTTCAGCGAAGCGATGGAACAGATATTGAAGATATGCCCGCGTTTTTGTTTCATCATGGAGGGAAGCAATGCCCTTGTGAGGTGATAGGCACTGTACAGGTTGGTTTCGATCATCTCTTCCAACACACCCGCTTCCTCGTTGTAAACACTGCCTGATAAAAACAGCCCGGCATTGTTGACGAGCACATCTATCTTACCCGCGGTATCCAGCGCCCA
>DATJYH010000207.1:0-6066 GCA_035499675.1 Puia sp. | reverse complement strand
ACCGCGGCAGCAACAGGTAACCGGCCGACAGGCTGTAGTTCAAGGCCTGCAAGGATTGTGCCGGGCAGGGCTCGGCATTGATGATGTTCCACCGGTTTGCATAATTGATTGAAGAAGGATCTGAATGACTAGTTCACAAAGCTCCAGAATATCCCGACCCTGATCCTCAGGCCTGTTGAGGGATAGTAGGGTGCCACATAGTTGTTGTTGGTAAACCCAAACCCATCTGGCCCATTGAGCTGCATAGTATTCAGGTTCTCTGCCCTTGCATAGAGGGTGAACGCGCGGATCCTGAAATTTACATAGAGATTGATATCGGGCAGCTTTTGTTTGATGGTGGTGTCATTCTGTATGTAAAACTGGCCGATCGCCGGTGAATAGCCATCAGCCTTATAGCCTGTGTAATACCGCAGCTCCACGCCAAATGCCAGGTTCAGGTTTTTAAAACCCAGTTTTCCTTCATACCCGAACTGGTTAAACGTATAAAACAGCGGCATATTTACCGGTGTGCCACCCGCCTTCTGCTGCAAAACCAGTTGCATCCGCCATACCCATACCCGGTTAAACGTAAATACTTTGTCCACGCTCAGCCGAAGCAAATTAAAGGGATTGGTGACCTGGCTCACTTTATAGTAGTCATAGAAATACGCATAATTGGTCACCAGGAAGTAATTGGCGGACAACAACAACTTTTGTTTGGGCAGCTCGTAGGAGGCAAACAGGTTGGTGCTATTTTCCTTATTCAATGAACCCGAAACACCAAATCCAAAACTGCTTTCGTGATCAAAGGCAAAACCGGGTGTCCGGTTCACGTTCTGAAAACCCAGTTGGAGGTACCCCAGGTTTTTGCTGATAAGTCGCTTCAGGCTGATATAAGCATTATAATCCCCGGCGTTGTAGCCTGCCAGGTAAAGTTTGCCAAATCCCTCGATATCCCATTTCTGATTGCGTGACCGGTTACGGTATTCACCATGTATAAATGCATTGTAGAGGGTTTTGGACCCCGCATCAAAGGTTCCCTTGAGGTCCTGCAGTGAAGCGCCTACTTTAAGAAATTGCTGGGGGTTCTTGCTGTCGGGAAACTGGTAAAGCGACAGGTCGTTGATGAATTCAGTCCAATAGTCCCTGACCTGGAGCGTATCGGGGGTTGAAACAAAATCATAGTTGTGCACATAGTAAAAGGTATCCGGGTTCTGGTCCTGGAATTTATAGTTGTAGGTGCCATACTGGATGTTATACTCGGCCCTGAACTTGGGATAAAATAAAGGGATCACCGTGGTGTCGGTGACGATGGAATCTTTTTTCCCAATGATATCATATTGCTGGCGCAGCAGATAGGTACCCGAATTGTAAAAAGTGCCGGTGCCGATGTCGGTCTGAAACGGATTGGGATTATACACTTCATTCCCGCCTAAGCGTGTAGGCAGCACAAACCGGTTGGTATAAGCCAGCGAGTCCATATCACTGGGGTTTCGAAGACCACCATTCTCTCCCGACTGCAGTTTACTGCCTACCAGCACGAGGAAGGCCTGGTAGCGTTTATTTTTCGACTGGTACCAACCGCTGAAACGATAGTTGTTGTGATTGGTGGTTTGGTTTTGAAACTCACCGGGTGCATTGATCAGCCTGTATTCCAGGGCCAGGTTCAGGTTCTTCATCACATTCTGCGTATGGACGAGGTCAATCATCTGCTCCGCATGTGCCCCCAGCAGGTATCCCAACTCGGTGTAGGGCTTGGTGGTATTGTAGAACCGCGTCTCTTCCGTGGTGAATGCGTAGATATCGTAAGAATGCCAGCCGGGATCCCAGCCTGATTTCATGATCGGAGAAAAAATCAGGTTTTTTGCGGCATTCCCGAAATTTCCGAGGTCGATATAAGAATGTGGAACGGGGTATTTCTTGGTAAAATCGTACACGGAAGAATCGAGTTTGCGCAAACGGCTGGAGTCAAGAAAACGATAATTGATGATAATGGTGTCCTCGGTCCGGTGTTTCAGCGTGGAATCCGCCCCCTTGCCCTTCCCGCCACCCCCACCCATGGAACGGAACCGTTGGGTGGGATCCTGTGCATGCACATGGAAAACGGCCATACAAATACATCCTGTCAAAAAAACCGTTAAGATCCTGTAGCTGCTCACCACCGAACTATTTTTCGTCAAATTAATCATTAACCGGTTCACAGGGGTTATAAGAAAGTTAATATTACAATTCATCCACCATGGCTTTGAAAATGGCGGTCAGCTTAGGCTCCGCGTCCATGGCAGCCTGCAGCACTTCGTGGTGAGTGATGGTATTGGTCTCTTCTCGTATGCCCATATCCGTTATAACGCTCATGGCAAATACACGAAGGCCGGCATGCACGGCGGCAATCACTTCCTGCACGGTACTCATCCCCACGGCGTCGGCGCCGGCAAGGTGCAGCAACCGGTATTCCGTCCTGGTTTCAAAGCTGGGACCGGTTACCCCGGCGTACACGCCCTCCCTGACCGGTATGCCCAACCGCGCGGCGATCTGTTTGGCTTTTTCTATAAGTACGTGCGGGTAAGGTTCACTCATGTCCGGGAACCGGGGCCCCAACGCTTCTTCATTTTTTCCCCGCAGCGGGTTCTCCACAAACAGGCTGATGTGATCCCGGATGATCATCAGGTCTCCCACCCTGAAGCTACTGTTCATACCGCCTGCGGCATTTGAGATCAGCAGGGTCCTTACGCCCAGGAATTTCATCACGCGGATCGGGAATACTACCTGGGCCGGGCTGTATCCTTCATAATAATGAAACCGCCCGGCCATGGCCAGCACGCGCCGGCCATGCATTTTGCCGAAGATCAATTTTCCCTGGTGTCCTTCCACCGTGGACACCGGGAAATGTGGAATGTCCCGGTAGGCGATCTCCTTCTCCACCTCGATTTCTTTCGCCAGGTTGCCGAGGCCACTGCCCAGCACAATAGCAGTTTCGGGGTCATGCGCATACAGCTTCCTGATGAATTGCGTGGTTTCGCTAAGTTGTGCGATGATGGAATCCGTCATAAAAATATTCAATAGCAGCGCAAATATAGGAAAAGCATCCCCGATGGGCAGGCGAAGCTCCGGAGATCAAATCCTCTGCAACAATCGCACATCAACATCATTTTTCTATTCACCCCTTCTGTGTTATTTTCGTCGAAATTTTGCGTCATGAACCTCCACGAATACCAGGCCAAGGAATTATTAAAAAAATACAATGTCCCCGTCCAGGAAGGCATCCCGGTTGACCGGGCCGATGCTGCCGAAGAAGCTTATAAACAGATCAAAGTGCAAACCGGTAACAGTTTTGCCGTAGTAAAGGCTCAGATCCATGCCGGCGGACGTGGCAAGGGCAAGATCAAGGGTACCGAACAACGTGGCGTGGCAGTGGGAAAAAACGCAGAAGAGATCAAACAAATCGCCTCCAACATGTTGGGTGGAACCCTGGTGACCATACAAACCGGGCCTGCAGGAAAAGTGGTCAACAAGGTGCTGGTGGCGCAGGATGTTTATTACCCTGGACCCAACCAGGTGCGGGAATTCTATTTGTCTGTATTACTGGACCGCAGCAGGGGACAAAATGTGGTCATGTACAGCACGGAAGGTGGAATGGACATAGAAGAAGTAGCACATAAAACGCCGGAGAAAATATATAAGGAGTGGGTGCATCCGGGTGGCGGGCTTCAACCCTTCCAGGCCAGGAAAATCGCCTTTAACCTGGGGCTGTCCGGTGAGGCCTTTAAGAATTGCGTAAAGTTTGTCACCAACCTGTATAACGCGTACATCGGGTTAGACTGCAGCATGCTTGAAATCAACCCACTGTTCAAAACAAGCGACGAAAAAATCCTGGCCGTGGATTGTAAAATGAACCTGGATGATAATTCGATGATGCGTCATGCCGACCTCGAAGCGTTGCGCGACATCAGTGAGGAAGATCCTACCGAAGTGGAAGCAGGCAAATACAATCTCAACTTTGTAAAACTCGACGGCAATGTGGGCTGCATGGTCAATGGAGCAGGCCTGGCCATGGCCACGATGGATATGATCAAACTCAGTGGTGGTGAGCCGGCCAATTTCCTCGATGTGGGCGGAACTGCGAATGCACAGACCGTGGAAGCTGGTTTCCGTATCATCCTCAAGGATCCCAAGGTAAAGGCCATCCTGATCAATATTTTTGGAGGCATCGTGCGTTGCGACCGCGTAGCGCAGGGTGTCATCGACGCCTACAATTCCATTGGCACCATCAAAGTGCCCATCATCGTGCGGCTGCAGGGTACCAATGCCGAAGAAGCAAAAAAACTGATTGAAGAAAGCGGGCTGAAAGTACAGTCGGCCATCCTGCTGAGTGAAGCGGCTGCGTTGGTGAATAAAGCAGTTTCTTAAGAGAGCAGGCAATTGGCAGTTGACTGATGACAGATGGATGGCCGGCATTAGGTGCAACTGGTTGACAAAGGCTCCCGCAACCCGCATCTCCTAAAAAACCTCACCCAAATTCGCAAATACGCCGCGTGAGCCGTGCGCACCGAATCCATAGTCGAGGGCCAGGTTGGTATTGGAGAATTTATTCAGCTTGATGCGTATACCCGCTCCCCAGCCCGGCGAGATCACTTCAAATTTTGGTTGATAAGGCGTGTTAAAGGACTGGGCGTTCACAAAAACTACGCCTCCAAACAGCCCGTTGGGGCTTAACCCAAACCGATATTCCGTTTCCAGGTAGATCATGTTGCTGCCCCTGAAACGAGCCTGGATATATCCCCTGCCCAAATTGTTATAGGTATCACCCGCCGTAATGGGGAGGTTCAAATACGGAGGTTTACCGTACACGGTCAGCCAGTCATAACTCCAAAAAGCCAATACATTGGTGGAACGGAGCGGCAGGTATACATATTTGCGCAGATCGATCAGCAACGACTGCCAGTTGGCATCACTGCCCATAAAAGTAAAATTAGGCCGGTAGGTGATGTTCGCGTAATAGCCCTTTTGGGGATGGATAGAATTTCTTCGCGTGTCATATTGCACACCAAGGGTAAACCCGGAAGAAACAGATTTTGGGGTCAGTCCATACTTCTGAAAATCCGTTGAATCGTTTGCAGGCGGGTTTACTTCCCGAACGTTCCAGAAATAGTCAAGGTCATATCCTAATCCAACATAAAAATCAGGGAATATGGTCTTAAACAAAGTTTGATACAGCCTTATATACGAGTAATCGATGGTATAACCATCCTGGTCGGTAGTGAACTGCCCCAGTCCATAGGTTGTTTGGGGAAACTGCTCAAACCGCCAGTCGCTCTGAATATTGTATTTGTTGTACCGCGTCCAGATGTTGGCGGCAACGGGAATCAGGACCTGGTGCTTCTCAGTGTATTTGGCCACCGCCACCACGCTGGACATATTTGCCTCCTCGTGATTGCTGGTATAAAACCCCACATTGCCGTTGGCCGCTACCGCAAAGCCTGTTTGCAGCGTGTATTCCACTGAGGGCAGCAGTGAGAAGTGTAGTTTCCCTGTTTTGATCCCGCTGGTATCCGTCCGGGGAAAAGCCTTCCTGTTGAACAAAAACACGCCGATATCGATGATATCGATCTGTTCACCCCTGAACAGGTGTAGGTGACGGTCATGCCTGGCCGAACTATCGCTGATGGCCGGATGTAATGCGAGTGCCGGGTCCTGCGCGTGGACACAAAAACAGCCAACAGACGCCAGGCATAGGAACAGGAAGTAACAAGAGACGGTGGAGGATACCGATTTTCCCCGGGTGATCATGGTGCGGCATACTAAATTAAAAATATAAGCTGGACAAATTTTTTAGGTGAACCGGTGGCGGGTAAAGGCATACTGCCAATCCATCCGGCTACCGTTCCACAGACTTGCCGATCACGACATCCATCTGGTTGGGTACCTGGTATTGTGCGCATGTTCATGTGCGTTAGTCAAGCGGCTCAATGCGCCAGCCCTCGGGGGCACTTTTTCCCAGCACTTCCACTTTTACCTTAACCAGGCCCCGGCCGGTATAGCCGAGCCTGGAAGCAGCGGTGCGGCTCAGGTCGATCAGCCTTTTATTAC
>DATJYH010000206.1:0-4737 GCA_035499675.1 Puia sp. | reverse complement strand
ATGCCGTTGATCTCTTCTTCTATGCGTGTCTGCCTGGCGTGCAGGCCCTGAATTTCATCTTCCAGGTCGCTCACTTCCATGGGCAATTCACCTTTCAACACCTGGTATTCATCTAGCTTGGATTCGATTTTCTGGAGAGTGATCAGGGAAGACAGTTTTTCTTCGACGGAGAACTCTTTTACGTTGCTGGACATAGTTTAAAAATAATAATGAACCGGGTTGGTTTTTATCCCCGATTTAAGGACTGCAAAGGTAGGGAATTTTTCGCTTAAAATATCATAGAACAGGTCAATCGTAAACTGTTCACTTTCAAAATGCCCGATGTCGGCCAGCACCATGCGGTCATTGGCATCAAAGAACTCGTGATATTTAATATCTGACGTGATATAAAAATCAGCGTTCGAAGATAAAGCATTGAAAATGAGAAAACTACCAGCGCCTCCGCAGACAGCCACCCGATTAACCGGCCGGCCGGTAAGCTTTGTATGCCGGATGACCTGCAGCTGAAACTGCTGTTTGAGCACAGCAAGGAAGTCAGTCTCGGACATGGGTTGGGGGAGTTGTCCGGTCAATCCTGCGCCAATGCCGGGATGCACATTGGCCAGTTCCACCAGGTCATAGGCCACTTCTTCATAAGGATGCGCCGCGAGCAACGCCTGCAGGATCCCTTGTTGGAGATAGGCCGGAAAAATGACCTCTATCCTGATCTCTTTTTCTGTGTGCCGTTCGCCCACCTGCCCGATAAAAGGATGCGCTCCCGGACCAGCCCGATAGGTACCCAACCCTTCCGCATTGAAACTGGCTTCAGAATAATTTCCGATCCGGCCGGCTCCCGCGGCAAATAGTGTAGTCCTTACTTTTTCCGCGTGTTCAACGGGCACGAAAGTATATATCTTTTTGAGCGCTGCGGGTTTGGGCGCGAGTACCCTTCTATCGGTCAGGCCCAGCCGATCAGCAATCCTTCCGTTTACACCGGCCGTCACATTGTCAAGATTGGTATGGAATGCATACAGGGCGATATTGTTCCTGATGGCCGCGATCACGGCCTTTTCAACATAATTTTTACCGTTAATCTTTTTAAGCCCGCCAAAAATAATGGGGTGATGTGCAATGATGAGGTTGCAGCCCCTTGAGATGGCTTCTTCTATGACGTGCTCCGTAGCATCCAGGGTCACCAATACAGCCTGGCAATTCCATTCGCTATCGCCGGTAAGCAATCCCGAATTATCGTACGCTTCCTGGTAAACAGGGGGCGCGATCATTTCAAGTGCTTTGATAATGTCTGCAATTTTCATGCATGGCGGGTATAGTTCCAAAGATAGCTGATAAACCGATTGCTCCATCCCCGGGAGAATCGTAGGCGGGTCCATATACTATTCAATGATCTTCTCCACCCTCGTGAGTTTACCATCTGCGTTGAATCCTTCCAATACCAATCTCAGTTTTTTGGATATGTCGTTGTTGTAAAACCGGATGGATATATGCCGACTGCTTTTATCCGTAAGGATCCATGGTTTCCAGTACAACGTGGTCCTCACATCTTCTACTTCCCGTAGCTCCGGCCTGACCACATAGTCCGGTGCATAAAATTCGCGGATCCCGCTATACCCCACCACCTGGGCGTGATCGAGCCCTTTGAAGCTGGGGTCTGCCTGGGTGCCTCCTCCTTTCTTCGTGTACACCGCAATGACCCCATTGGCACCACCGCCAAAGCCAACGCCCGAACCCGGTCTGAATACTTTTACCATGGCGACATCGGCCACCGAAGTAGCCCGTATCGTGGCGGGGTCTATCTGCATTTCATTGAGGTAGAGGGACGGAGTGGCCCCGCGCCACTGCAGGGAGGTTGAGTTCGCTGTATTGACAATGGACAATCCCGGGACCTTACCCTGCAGATAGGTGAAAATGTCCGGGTAACTCGTGGAAATGGGATCGTCGACAAGGTCAAATGAATATGCGTCTCCCCCGCTGAACATACCGGAGGTGTACTCTTCATCAAGCTTCTGCTCGGGCGATTTTGCTCTACCCTTGACTGTTACCGATTCGAGTACCTGCACTTTTCTTTCATCCGCCTTAATCCGGGCTGATTCCTGCGTCACAAAACGGTTCTTTTGCAACAGTGCCGAATCAAGCGCAGACCATGGCCGGTAGGGCAGCAGGGCAGGTTTTATTTTTTTATAGCCGGGAAACGTGCCATTATTAAAAACAATGGCTGCCTGGTTGGAAAGACTGCGATCCACACTAAACTGGTAAAAGGCCCTGGCCGTGTCATAAAACACCAGTCCCGCTGCACCAAACTTAGCACCCGCCAACTTTGGCACGGTAATCATCTGAACACTCGAGTCCTTCTTTTTTAGTATGACATAGATGTTTTCATCCCTCGATATCCGGGTGGGATCCACCCCAAATACATCCACCTTAAGAGCGAGATAATTCTCTACAGGATATTTGATGACAGGGACTTTACCGGCTGCCAGTTGCTCCCATTTGAAGCGGCGCCAGCCGTGTGTCAGCATTACCAGGTCCAGGTGTTGCATTGTACTGTCCGAATTATTGGAAAAATAGTAATAGGGGTCGTGCACATAGCCCCTGACTTCACCTGTCAGCAGCAGCCGGGAAACAATATTATCGTCGTAGGGTTGTTTCCCGTCCGCCACAAAATCTGTAACAGCCAGGGAAAGGTTGGCGGAGAGGGTATCCGGCAGGTCAATATCAATCATGTTTTCACCTTTTTTGCCGACGTTCTTTTGCGACAAACCAACGTCCGGGGAGAAACTATAGTCATGATTGTTTACAAACACCACACGTTCCGCCATCGGTCGGTTATTTGTATTGAGGACGGTCAGTTGCAGGACTCCTGAAGGAAGTTTGTCCACCGGTATGCTTCCCCCGCTCATAAAACTCTCCGTCAGATTGATCATTGCCTTATACACCAGTTGTTGATTCATGTGCGCAATGATCACAAGCCGGTTGTATTCCGGGATGCTGTCAGACGATCGCGCCACCGAAAAAAATACCTTCTTACTGGTGTTGATAACATGCAATACCACCCCTGAGGGTCTCACCTTCGGGAAAGCGGTCTGGTGTTCGATGCCTTGATCGTCTTTCCATACGGCATATAACGAATCCCCTTGTTCCGGCGTGATCAGAATCCTGCCCATTCCGTCGTGTACGGACGCAAATTCGAGGATATCCTTGCCGGCAGCGTCCTTCAGGACGCCACGCACCGGAATGGGGAGACCGGATTGATCGGTTGCCTTGAAAGCAATGGTGTTTTCCAGACCTGCAATTACTTCCCCACCTTCGGGAAAAAACTGGAAATGGCTTTCCGATGCTTTGTTTGTTTTTACTGTGTCCTCCGAAACAATGGCCAGGGGAATATTTTTTTCGTAAATAAAGGCGGTATCAAAATTCAACATCCACGTGGTATAGGCCCGAACATGCAGGTGGCTGGTTTTTATCCCTGCGGGGATATCAAAATTTCCCGCGGCGGAAGATTCCAAAAGCGGGGATATTTTTCTTTGTAAAAGATTGCCGCTGCCGTCAGACAATTCCGCATAAAAATTCTTACTGATCGTTGAAGGATCGGCGCCTGTGAATAAATAAGCCTTGAACCAGATGGTTTCCCCGGGGTTATAAACATTTTTGTCGAATTGCACGTAAAGTTTCTCCTGCGGATAACGATCCGCATACACGTTCATCATGGAGTCAATTTTTTGTGCATAAGGCACACCGGGCAGCAGCAAAACAAACAGGATAAATAAGCAGTATCTCATTTTGTTCATACGGGTGAAAATTATGGCAAATCTCAGGTATCTGGATGTACAAAAGAAAATGATTTTAATTTCGGCATTATTTGCCCGCCAATCAGAAAAAAAATGTTAAAATGACGCTGATGTCTTCTACCAGAAATTTATACGACCAGTACAGGGAACAAATGCGAAAAATAGCGGATGTAAAGAATGCACTGGCCGTTTTGCAATGGGACCAGGAAACCTATCTTCCTCCCGGCGGAGCAGGTTTCCGGGGACAACAAATAGCCACTTTGTCAGAAATAGCCCATCGAATGTTCACCGACGAAAAGATCGGTGATCTTTTAAAAGCGTTGCATGAACGCGACGACCTCAGCAGCCGGGAAAAAACAAATATTACGCTCACGCTGGAAGATTACAACCGGCAGAAAAAGTACAGCGCGGAATTTGTGCGGCGACTGAGTGAAACGGTTTCAACATCTTATCATGCCTGGATCCTTGCACGCAAACAAAATGCATTTAACCTTTTCGAAAATGACCTGCAGGAACTGGTAAAATTGAAACGACAGGAGGCTGATATCCTGGGGTATGCCGCCCACCCTTATGACGCACTCCTCTACGAATTTGAAAAGAGCGCCACCGTGTCTTTGCTCGATAAAATTTTTGCAGGCATACGCTCACCCCTGAAGGAACTGTTGGACAGGATCCTTTCCAGGGAAGCCGTAGACGACTCATTTCTGCAACAACATTATCCCCGGCAGACCCAATGGGATTTCAGCATCTCCCTGATCAGGAAATTGGGATTCGACATGGATGCAGGCCGACAGGACATTTCGGAGCATCCTTTTACCACGAGTTTTAACACGCACGATGTGCGCATAACCACCCGTATCCAGGAAAATGATTTTGGAAGTATGACCTGGAGTTGCATTCATGAGGTGGGTCATGCACTATATGAACAGGGATTGCCGGAGAGTGAGTATGG
>DATJYH010000205.1:0-4080 GCA_035499675.1 Puia sp. | reverse complement strand
TTCGCCATCTGCGCATTACGGATTCTGGTGAGGAAATCTGCGATAGGATCAGTGACCATTGTTTATCTTAATTATTTGTTTTCAAAATGATTTGTACAATGCGATATCCGTTTTACCGGGTGGATGACCCGGTATCATCTTCGGTTGCAGGAGGATGTTACCAGCTTGCTTTTCTTACACCCGGTATCTTGCCCTGCAGTGCCATGTCGCGAAAAACACCCCTGGACACACCGAAATAGCGGATATATCCCCTGGGACGGCCTGTCAGCTGGCAGCGATTTTTTAAACGTACCGGAGATGCATTCTTAGGAAGCAGGTCCAGTGCCTTGTAGTCGCCGGCGGCTTTCAGGGCGGCACGCTTGTCTGCGAATTTCGCAACCAGCGCCTGTCTTTTTCTTTGCCTGGCTTTTACTGATTCTTTAGCCATAGTGTTTATTCTGTTTTAAAATACAATTCTCAAAAACGGATCCACTTTCCTTAATCCTTCCTGGCATTCCTGAAGGGCATACCCAGCTCTTTCAGGAGCTCGTAGGCTTCTTCATTGGTGTGGGCGGTGGTTACAAACGTGATGTCCAGCCCGGTGATCTTGTTTACTTTGTCAATATCCACTTCCGGGAAAATGATCTGCTCGGTAACTCCCAGCGTATAGTTGCCGCGACCGTCGAATGATTTTTCATTCACCCCTTTGAAGTCGCGTACGCGGGGCAGCGCAGTGGAAACCAGCCTGTCCAGGAACTCATACATCTTTTGACCGCGAAGCGTTACACGTGCACCGATGGGCAGTCCCTTACGCAGTTTAAAGTTGGAAATGTCTTTTTTGGAAACAGTGGATACTGCTCTCTGACCGGTGATCATGGTCAGCTCGTCCACTGATATTTCTACCAGTTTCTTATCGGCCACGGCCCCGTTTACTCCACGGTTCAGGCAAATCTTTTCCAGTTTCGGCGCCTGCATGATCGTATGGTAGCCAAATTTTTTCATCAAGGCAGGTACAACTTCTTTCTTGTACTTTTCTGCCAAACGCGTCGTATTTTTTACAGTGCTCATGATTAAATGACCTCCCCTGATTTTTTGGAAACACGAATTAATTTACCGTTCTCGCGGGTCCGTTTTACCTTGGTTGCTTCTCCTTCCTTGGCATCCCACAACAGGATGTTGGAAATGTGGATGGGGGCTTCCTTGCGCACAATGCCACCACGGGTGTTCTGGGCCGAGGGCTTGGTATGCTTGGAAACGATGTTCACACCTTCCACCAGCACCCTCGCTTTGTCGGGAAATACTTCCAGCACCTTACGGGGTTTTTTCAGATCCTTGTCGTCCCCGGCGATCACTACCACGCTATCGCCTTTTTTAATATTGAACTTCGGTTTAAATCGGTTGCTCATTGTATTATGCTTTGTCCGCTTTTGGCGGTGAATTTATTGTTCAGGGTAAGTGCCGGCTGATGATCTTTGTCGAGCGGTCACTTACCAAACGCCGCTCGGTCTCATCACAGCACTTCAGGTGCCAGGGAAATAATTTTCATATATCCCTTATCACGCAGTTCCCTGGCCACGGGTCCGAATATACGGGTACCCCTGGGCTCATCCGACGGGTTCAGCAACACCACGGCGTTGTCGTCGAAACGGATATAGGACCCGTCCTTACGACGCAACTTGTTTTTGGTACGAACAATCACCGCTTTGGTAACCGTTCCCTTTTTGATACCGCCGGAAGGCAGCGCGTCTTTTACCGTTACAACGATCTTATCACCAATCCTGGCGTAATCCTGGCCACTGTTGCCGAGTACGCGGATGCACAACACCTCTTTGGCGCCGCTGTTGTCCGCTACATTTAGTCTGCTTTCCTGCTGAATCATTTTTTTAGCTTTTAGCTGTGGGTTTCATGCTTTCCGCCTGAGGCGGATCGACTTATGAAACAAATTACATGTATTTTCAGGAGCCACCGGCAGGGATGTTCACCCGCCGCCGGTAACTCATATTATTTTGCTTTTTCTACCACTTCCACCAGCCTCCAGCGTTTTGTTTTGCTCAACGGACGGCTTTCCATGATCTTCACGATGTCACCAACGGTGCATTCGTTCTTTTCATCATGGGCATGGAACCTGGTCGTTTTTTTAACAAACTTTCCATAGATGGGGTGTTTTACCTTTCTTTCCACAGCCACCGTGATGGTCTTATCCATCTTGTTGCTGCTTACCACCCCGATCCTCGTTTTCCGTAAATTTCTTTCAGCCATTTTTTTAGCTTTTAGTGCCGGCCCGGCTTACCGTCCGCGACCTGCATGTTTTTTATTGTTGGTATCCTGCCCGGATATCATATCCTGACAGTGTCCCTTATGCGCTTATTGTGCGTTGTTTCAATTCCGTTTTCAACCTGGCCAGGTCCTTTCTCAGGCCGCGGATGGTCATCGGGTTCTCCAGCGGGGAGATGGCGTGCGCAAACTCCAGTTTTTTCAAACGCAGTTCATCTTCCTGGATCCTCGCCTTCAGGTCCACTTCACTCATGTCCCGCAAACCCTTTACAAAATCGTTCTTCTTTGACATCGTATATATTTTTAGATATCTGAATGATTGCTTCGGTTAGGCGCTCACGTCGTGACGCACCACGAACTTGGTTTTGATCGGAAGCTTCTGTGCTGCCAGCAACAGGGCTTCTTTGGCCACCTGCTCGGGCACGCCATCTGCTTCAAAGAGGATGCGTCCGGGTTCCACTACCGCCGCCCAGTATTCGGGGTTCCCTTTACCTTTACCCATCCTCACTTCCAGTGGCTTCTTGGTAATGGGTTTATCAGGAAAAATACGGATCCACACATTTCCTTCCCTCTTCATATGGCGGGTCAACGCCTGCCTGGCTGCTTCCAGCTGGCGGTTGGTCAACCAGATTGCTTCCAAAGCCTTTAAACCATAGGAACCAAAGGCGATGGAACTGCCTCGTTTGGCCACTTCCCGGATACGTCCTTTCTGTGCCTTTCTATGTTTTGTTCTTTTAGGTTGTAACATGTTTCTTATCCTCCATCTCCCCCATCGGGAGCATTATGATAATTGATATGATGTCAAAATGCCTTTCTGTTTGTTACAGGCGTCTCGTACTTATCGCCTGTCTCTTCTTTCTCCACCACCCCTGCGGTCGCGGTCGCCACCACCTCTGCGGTCGCTACCGCCCCTGCGGTCATCGCGGTGTCCATGGTGATCATGGTGGTCACCCGGTCTGCGGTCCCTCCGGTCGCTCACATCGCTCTTGCCGCCCACGAAATTCGGGTTCAGGTCTCTCTTAGTCAGTACTTCACCTTTACAGATCCATACCTTGATCCCGATCTTACCATAAACCGTCAGCGCGAATACGTTGGCATAGTCGATGTCCATACGAAGCGTATGCAGCGGTGTACGTCCTTGTTTAATTTCCTCGGTACGGGCTATTTCCGCACCACCCAAACGTCCGGCTACTTTTACCTTAATGCCTTCGGCGCCCATGCGCAATGCGGAGGCAATGGCCATTTTAATGGCACGTTTGTAGTTGATACGGTTTTCAATCTGCCGGGCGATGGTGTCAGCAACAATATTGGCATCCAGTTCCGGACGGCGGATCTCCAGGATGTTGATCTGGACATCATCCTTACCCGTCAGTTTCTTCAGTTCTTCCTTGATGCGGTCTACTTCGCCACCACCTTTGCCGATGATGATACCGGGTTTGGAAGTATGGATCGTTACAATCAGTTTATTGAGTGTACGCTCAATCACGATTTTCGCGATACCACCTTTGTTGATACGGGCGTTCAGGTAGGTCCTGATCTTGTTGTCCTCGATCAGTTTGCCGGCATAGTCTTTTTTGCTGCCGTACCAGTTGGACTCCCAACCTCTGATGATTCCCAACCTGGCGCCAATAGGATTTGTTTTCTGACCCATATTTTCAATTTGTCGCTTTTAGATGTATCCCGCCCGGGGCGGGTCATGTAAAAGGTATGTGTTAAGTTTTGTTTTTTATTCCAGCGCTTTGAACAGCGTTCCGCTTATCCCTTTACGGTATTGTCTACAATGATGGTAACATGGTTGCTGCGTTTGCGTACGCGGTAACCACGACC
>DATJYH010000204.1:0-4979 GCA_035499675.1 Puia sp. | reverse complement strand
CTTTTAAGATTTTTTGATTTGATGAATTCATAGGCTTTGTCAAGGCTGATCCCATACACGCCATCCTTTTCCTTGTCCATCAGGTGCCAACCTTTGGGAAGTTCCGATTTGGCAGAATTGCCCTGGCCAAACATCTGCAGGTGGAAGAGGGCCACTACTGCTACGGCAAGCCACCGTTTCAAACTGCGCTTCATTTTTTGTTTTGAATTTTTTTTGAGTGATGATATTGCTGCTGTTCGCAAAACAATAACCTGCAATATCTGGTTTTTTTTCTTAATAATGACTTAATACTCAGGAAACTCCTGACCACGCCGGACAGACTCTCCCGACAATAACCCGGGAAGGCAATATATTTCTTCCGGACCTGTCCGGGAGTTATTTGCCACTACGGCTGGTTGTCCAGCCTGAACTCAACGCGCCGGTTTATGGCTTTGCCGGCTGCTGATGTATTGTCCGCAAGCGGATGCTGTTGTCCATAGCCAACCGTACTGATACGCGCCGGGTTGATACCTCTCTTCACGAGGTAGGCTTTCACAGCCTCAGCCCTGTCCTTCGATAGTTTTATATTTTCCGCTGCATTACCACTGGCGTCTGCATGTCCTTCGATCGTCAGGTGAAGATCCGGGTGTATATTCAGGGTATCCGCAAGATCATTGAGCGCAACAAGCGAGATGCTGGTCAGCCTGCTGCTGGACGACTGGAACTGTACAGCTTTCTCAAACCTGATTGTTGCAGGTACTTTTGGTGCCAGGGGGCATCCGTGATTTTCTTTTGTGCCCGGTTGATCAGGGCATTGATCCTCTTCATCATTCACGCCATCGCCGTCACGGTCCGGGATAGGGCAACCATTGTACCTTGCCAGTCCCGGAACTGTTTTACACGAATCGTGTTCGTCGTCGATGCCATCGCCATCTGTGTCTGGTACCGGGCAGCCGTTGTACCTTGCTACGCCCGGGATTGTTTTACAGGAGTCGTGTTCATCATCGATACCGTCATGATCCGTATCCGGAACAGGACATCCGTGCCATACTTTTGATCCGGGAACTGTTGGGCAGCTGTCCTGCGCATCCGGTACTCCATCCCCGTCGCTGTCTTTGTTGACAGCCACCAAAACAGGAAGCGGTTTGGGTTGTGGCGGCACTGCCTTTGTCAGCCAGATGCCGAGGCTGCCGCCCACCAATTGGTGGTGAAAGCTGGAAGGATAGTCTGCTGTATAAAAATTTCCCAACCCGCGACTGAAATAAGCACTCAGCATCACGTTACCCAATTCAAAACCTGCCTTTGCATTGATACCAAAATCAAAAGTTTTGTATTTATCCGGGGCATTGCCAACCAGCAGGTCGTTGTTTTGATTGTTGTATTCGTTGGTACTGTAGGTACGGCTCTGCAGGTTCTCGGTCCCGTTGTAGAAAAATGCGAGGTAGGGCCCTGCGCTCAGGAAAAAATGGTTGAGCCCATTGGCTGACAGCGGGATTTTGTAGGTCAGGTACAGTGGTATCTCCACGTATCCCAGTTTAATGGTATACTGGCTGTATACCGTATCTGTGCTATACATCGTGGCAGAGTCGTTGTACCTGGAATATTCATGTCCCTTGGAAGCGTAGTTGATACCAGGCTGAAAAAAGAAACTTTTGCCAAGCGGGATCTCCAGCAACACACCCAACTTAAAGCCTGTACGCGGGGAGAAATATTTTTTAACGGCGGTGTCCCAACCAGGGATGCTGTTGTTTTCGATGATGGTGGCCGAGTGAATGCCTGCCTCGGCTGCCAGTCTGACCTGGGCCTGAATACCGGGGCTGCCGATAAGAAACAAAGAAAGAATCAGTAAGAATTTGGTAGTAGCCAGCGCGGTTTTCATAGTATCCAATCTGGTATTAGGACAATAACGCTGCAAACCGGCTATTATTTTGAGGGTAAGCAACTTATATATTGCTGACGGTCAGGGAAGTTGACAGATGACAGTTTATAGTTGACAGACCACAGTGCAACAGGGTAGATAAGTTATAACCCGTATCCCGAACCCCGTATCTGACTAAGGACTCCAGACTCCGGACTCCCGACTATAAATCAAACTTGATCCCCTGCGCGAGGGGCAATTGTGTTGAGAAGTTGATGGTATTCGTTTGCCGGCGCATATAGGCCTTCCAGGCATCGCTGCCGCTTTCCCGTCCGCCACCGGTTTCTTTTTCACCGCCAAAGGCCCCGCCAATTTCAGCCCCGGAGGTGCCGATGTTCACATTGGCGATACCGCAATCGCTGCCGGCATTTGACAGGAACTGCTCTGCTTCGCGGAGATTGAGGGTCATGATGGAGGAGGAAAGGCCCTGGGGTACCCCGTTTTGGATGGAGATGGCCTCGTCCAGCGAATTGTATTTTAGCAGGTAAAGAATAGGAGCAAAGGTTTCCTGCTGTACGATGTTGAAATGGGGTTTTGCTTCGGCAATGCAGGGTTTTACATAGCAGCCGCTCTCATATCCATCACCCTGCAGTACACCACCTTCCACCACAAACCGGCCTCCTTCTTTTTTGCATTGCTCAATGGCCTGCAGGTAGTGTGTCACCGCCAGTTTATCGATCAGCGGCCCCACATGGTTTTTTCCGTCCAGCGGGTTGCCGATGCGCAGCTGTTTGTAAGCGGCTACCAGTTTGTCTTTTAGTTTTTCGTATATGCTATCATGAATGATTAAACGACGTGTGGTAGTGCAGCGCTGACCGGCTGTACCCACAGCCCCAAACAACGAGCCCAATAAGGCGATGTCGAGGTCTGCCTGTTCGGAAATGATGATGGCATTGTTGCCCCCCAGTTCCAGGATGGACCTGCCCAGGCGGGAAGCCACGGCGGTGCCCACGGCTTTTCCCATGCGGGTAGAGCCTGTAGCGGAAATGAGCGGGATCCTTGGATCAGCGGCCATCCATTCGCCGGTTTCCCTTTCCCCGATCACGAGACCAGAAACGCCTTCCGGTACATTGTTCCTGGCAAAAACTTCGGCAACCAGGTTTTGACAGGCCACAGCACAGAGCGGTGTTTTTTCAGAAGGCTTCCATATGGCCACATCCCCGCATACCCAGGCAATCATGCTGTTCCAGCTCCATACCGCCACGGGGAAGTTGAATGCGGAAATGATACCTACCATACCCAGGGGATGCCATTGTTCATACATCCGGTGTCCGGGCCGCTCGCTGTGCATGGTCAAACCGTGCAACTGCCGCGACAATCCCACTGCTAAATCGCAGATGTCGATTATCTCCTGTACCTCACCCAATCCTTCCTGCAAACTTTTCCCCATTTCATAGGAAACCAGCTGGCCCAGCGCCTCTTTGTGTTCCCGCAGAGATTCCCCGATCTGTCTTACCACTTCACCTCTCCGCGGAGCGGGCCAGCGGCGCCATGCGGCAAATGCCTCTGCGGCCTTCTTAACGACGGCTTCATAGCTGCCCTTGTCTGCTGCCACCACACTGCCGATCAGCTTGCCGTCCACCGGAGAATAGGACTCAACCGGTTTGCCTTTGGAGGCAATCCATTCTCTTCCTGTGGAGCTGCCCTGGTTGAGGGCTTCTATATGAAGTTGTTGGAGAAAGTCCGTCATGATCACGTGTTTTGTGTGACTGCGCAAGTTAGCGATTCACCGGGAAATGGGGACATGAGCCTGGATCCGGGTATTGATGCAACCTGTCATGCCAATACCCTGTGACACAAATTCCGGAATTTTGTGCAGCGTTTGCAATGAACAAGCGTCAGCGGGCAGGCGATCGGATCGCCTCTTGTTTCTAATTCAGCTTATTCTCCATCGCGTTGAAAAAGCTCTCGCTATAACTCACGCCAATGGGTATCTCCCGGTCGGCGATGCGGATCTTGCTCTTGCTTACATTTTCGATCCGGCTGATGGGCACAATATAGGAGCGGTGCACGCGGAGGAATTCCTTGGCGGGTAATTTCTGCATGATCGTTTTCAGTGTCATCAAAGTAAGAATGGAGCGGTGGGGCAGGAAGATTTTGATATAATCGTCCAGCCCTTCAATATAGAGGATGTCCTTCAGGTTGACCTTGACCATCTGGTAGTCAGATTTCACAAAAATATAACCATCCTGCAGCTCCATATTGTTGAGGTAGTCGATATACTCTTTGGCCTTGTATACGGCCTTCAGAAAACGGTCGTACTCTATCGGTTTGAGGAGATAATCCACTGCATCTACATTAAAACCTTCCACCGCATACTCGCTAAAGGCCGTCGTAAAAATAACGGCGGTGTTTTTGGAGGAGATCATACGCGAGAGCTCAATGCCGTTGATGTCCGGCATCTGGATATCCATAAACAGGATGTCAATGGGCGTCGACTCGATCACTTTTTTTGCTTCTACCGGGTCGGTAAAGGCACCCTTCAATTCCAGGAAATAAATCTTGGCAATATATTTTTTGATGACTTCCAGCGCCAGCGGTTCATCATCGATGGCAACACAACTTAACATGATACTTGCAAATTTAGATTTACGGTATACGTACCCGCCTCATCGGCCATATTAAAGGTATAACGTTCGGGGTACAGCAGTTCCAGCCTCCGGCGTGTGTTCTGGATCCCGATCCCCGTATTTTCCACCTGCCGGAGGGTGGTATAGGGTTGTTTATTGTTCTTTACCTGGAAATGCACTTCGCTGTCGTTGATCTCCATCTGTATCTGGATGGGTGACGGTTCCCGGTTGCTGACCCCATATTTAAAGGCATTCTCCACAAAAGGTAAAAACAGGAGGGGAGAAACCTGTTTCCCCGAGGGATCACCCTCCACGTGAAAACAAACCGAGGTCTTACTGGTAGTGCGCATTTTTTGAAGTTCGATGTAGTCGGTGATGAACTTGATCTCCTTTTCCAGCGGCACGGTATCGTGCCGGGCTTCGGTGAGTACATAACGCATGATACTCGAAAGCTTCATCACCGCCGGAGCCGTGAGGTCCGATTTGTCGGCCGCCAGCGAGTAGATGTTGTT
>DATJYH010000203.1:0-9810 GCA_035499675.1 Puia sp. | reverse complement strand
GGAAAGTCAGCCTCTAACTGACCGGACTCCGTTGATCAGATTGTAGTATAAAGCAGAACTTATATAAAATCCCCATAACGCACATGGGGATTTTTATTTCGGGCAAACCGAAGAGCTGTATTTTTGCTACATGTTAACCATCAGCAACAGGGGCCGCCAAATGCCGCCTTCACCCATCAGGAAGCTGGTGCCTTTCGCAGAGGCCGCCAAAAAAAAAGGCATTCGGGTGTTCCACCTCAACATCGGTCAGCCCGACATTGAAACGCCGGTACAGGCACTTGATGCAGTCCGGCATTCCGATTTTAAAATACTGGAGTACAGTCATAGCGCCGGCAATGAAAGTTACCGACGCAAGTTGGTGACATATTATAAAAAGGCGGGCATCGATATCGATTACAGCCAGATCATCGTCACCACCGGGGGATCGGAAGCCATTTTGTTTGGATTTATGAGCTGCCTGGATCCGGGCGACGAAGTGATCATACCCGAACCCTTTTATGCCAACTATAACGGCTTTGCGGTCGCCGCAGGCGTTAACGTTACCCCCATTACTTCAACTATCGAAGATGGCTTTGCCCTGCCGCCGGTGATCGAGTTTGAAAAAGCCATTACCCCGCGTACAAAGGCCATCGTGATCTGCAATCCCAACAATCCAACCGGATATCTCTACAGCCGGGAGGAAATGGAAGTACTAAAGGAAATCGTTGCCCGGCATGGTCTTTATCTTTTTTCCGACGAAGCATACCGGGAATTTTGTTATGAAGGAACACATATCAGTGCTCTCCAGTTATCGGGTGTAGATGACAATGTGCTGATGATGGACACCATTTCAAAAAGATACAGTGCCTGTGGCGGAAGGATTGGAGCCCTGGTAACGAGGAACAAAGCGGTGTTGGATACCGTCATGAAATTTGCCCAGGCCAGGCTGAGCCCCCCCTCTTTTGCACAAATACTCGGCGAAGCGGCGGTGGATTTGCCCGACAATTATTTTGACAGCATCCGTGATGAATACCGGAAACGCAGAGACCTCCTGCTGCAGCGGCTCAATGCCATTCCCGGTGTTTTTTGTCCAAACCCGGGCGGGGCTTTTTATGCCATTGCGCGGCTGCCGGTAAATGATGCGGATCATTTTTGCCAATGGTTGCTGGAATCATTCTCTTATAAAAACCAAACGGTTATGCTGGCGCCGGCCTCGGGCTTCTATGGAACACAGGGTCTTGGAAGCAACGAAGTACGCCTGGCATATGTATTGAATACGGATGCCCTGAACAAGGCCATGGATTGCCTGGAGAAAGCCCTGGGCCAGTATAAGGAAGTTGTGGAAGAAAAGGTTGCTGATGAAAATATTAATCAAAAATTAATATGATAATAATTGTGAATTTTACATTAAAAACTTCAGAAAAACTCTGGAATGAATTATTTTCGCATTTGTATAATAAATCATGCTTGAATATTATTATTGCTAATATGACTGCTGCGTAATCAGCGGTCACAATCGGTAAAATCAAACTGAATTTCGACCTACGCTCTGATAAAGATTTTCATATGGCAAGCAATCGTTAGACGGCCTTCTGTTTCAACAGAGGGCCTTTTCTTTTTCCGTCGTCGAACGAGATGCATATACGATGCCGCATGTCGGACATTTTGTTTTCAGTCTTTAAGCTGTTTTTAATACTTTTGCCACCCGTTAGGCGAGTCAGCTCATTTGGTAAGAGCGTCGGACGAGGGTTCAGCTCCCTCACCGCAGAGAAAAGAGAAAGCTGGCAAAAAAATTAGGGCGAGGTAGCTCAGTTGGTAAGAGCGTCGGATTCATAACCCGGAGGTCGAGGGTTCAACTCCCTCTCTCGCTACAAACTAAAAGGCTCTGGCAAGAGCCTTTTATGATTTACACCGTATAAGTACTTTACTCCGCTTCTTACAATAAAATCTATATCGGGTACACATCCAACCTGATCCAACGCTTTTATTCACATAACAAATTCGGTAAGGGATGGACTTCGAAGTTCCGGCCATGGATCGTTATCTATACATTTACTCACAGTGATAAGATGGAAGCGATGGCCCATGAGAAGAAATTGAAGCAAGCAAAAGCTTGGGAGTGGATCAGACACAAATTGAGATTCCAATGGCCCGCATCCGGTTTTGTCAACAACGACGATGGGGAAACATTGCGCTAAAAAAATGCCGGCTTCATTAGCAATGCCTGCAAAATTCCGGACATTTTTTCCATTATATTTACCGGAGCAACCTGCACCGCGTATGAAAAACACCAGCATTGAAACAGCTCCACAGTTGTATGCAAGAATAGGGGGCATCGCCTACCTCGTCATTATAGGTTTCGGTCTATTTGGCGAAATGTTTGTCAGGAACGCCATGATCGTCCCGGCCGATGTAGCTGCCACCACACACAACATCGTTACTTCTCAACTGTTATGGCGAGCGGGCATTGCCGGCGATCTTGTCATGCATGTTTGTGATGGAATTCTCGTAATGGTCTACTACCTGCTGTTCAGACGTGTCAATCAACCCTTAGCATTGCTGGTTGTCCTGCTTAGTGTGGTACAAACCGCTGTACTGGTCTCCAACAAAATGAACCTGATGATGCCACTGTTCCTGGCGGAACGTGCCAATTACCTGGAGGCATTCACTTCGCAACAATTGCAGGCTTTGTCTTACCTCTCCCTCAAAGCCCATGATTATGGGTTTGGTGTGGGATTGATTTTCTTTGGTTTTGAATGCCTGATACTGGGATATTTGATTATAAAATCCGGTTTTATGCCCGCTGCATTAGGGACAATGATGCAGGTAGCCGGCGTTTGTTACCTGGTAAACAGTTTCGCATTGATCCTGCACCCAGCCCTGGCAATCTCACTTTTCCCATTCATTATGATACCTCCTTTTATTGCTGAATTATCGCTCTGTCTATGGCTCATTGTAAAAGGTATCAATGAAGAAAAATGGAAGTCAGTGGCGGGCACCTGAAAACAGCAGGCCTGGTCGTTATACATTGGATCCGGACCCGGACATGCGCCGCGCCAGCAGCATACAGGCCAGGTAAATCAGGATGGCCGTCCACAATACTGCCTGGAAACCGATCATCATACTCAACATCAGTGCCATCACCGAACCGATCACGGTAAAGAACCCGTTTACGCCCCAGGCCCAGGGAATCAGCCGGGGAGATCGGTAACTGATCATCCGGATACCGGAAGGGAAGGGGATCCCCAGCAGGATGCCGACGGGCATGATAAGAATTATGGAGAAAATAATTCTTCCGGTCAACGAAAGCGGGATGGCCGCGCGCAACAGCATGGGAAGAAAACAACTGGCGAGGAACAAGACCAGCGACAATAGCAGGATGGCGTCGCGAACGGTTTGTTGGGCGGGCCGGCTAAACCTGCCCGACAGGTAAGCGCCTACGCCGGTGAACAGGAGCAGCCCGGCCAGTACAATCGTGAGTGTATATACCGGTTCCCCCAGTAATAAACCGAACTGCTGGATCAATACGATTTCGACCATGATAAAACCCATGCCCAGGCCCGAAAAATAAAGCAGGGGGGCGATGGCATTTTGTAGTTGCAGACCTGCTGATGAAAAGCGCCACAATGGCAACAGGATGCAAACGGCTGCGATCAGGATCACCTGTACCAGCAGGATGATCAGACTGACTTCCGCAATCGGTTTATCCTCAAGCGCCAACCGCCCGAAACGGTTTTGCGAAAAAATATCGGTAAAGGATTGCAGGCGGATGCTCGACCACCTGGTATGGTGATTAAAAAAAGGCCGGTTGTCGGTGGCGGGTGAAATTTCGAAGGGATAGCGGGCGTACAAGGAGGGAAGACTACTGGCTGACAGTACCGAGTCATAGATATTCCGATATTTTTCAGCAGGATCATATAGGAATACAGGCGCCCTATTGCGCTCATCTTTCATGGCGCCAGCATACATTTTCATACGCTCGATACGCCCTGGTGCCAGGGCAGCTTTGGACATCAGGAATATGGCATAAAATGCTTTTCTCCCTGACCAGCGGGTAGGTACCGGATAGGTATATGCGAGAAAATGTTTGGCGGGATCCGGAACGCCTTTCGCTTCCAGTACTTCCCGGCCGGTTGCAAACAGCCTCGGCAACTGGAATTCGGGCCGGGTAAAATAAATAACGCCGCTGTCGTTGAGGTGGTCGTAATAGTCTTCAAAAGCTTCGCGGGTCAGCACATAATTCTCCGCCAGGCTAAGCGCACCGGAGGCCATCGCCGCATTGGAAATGGTATGCACCGAAACAATCGCATCAAATTTTTCATGCGAAGAGCGTACATAATTTCTCCCCTCGTCGGTTACCTGTTCTACCGACGGCCGGTGAAACATATTTCCCCACAGATCATTCATCGTTTGTGAAACAACGCGGTTGATGATCGGGTTGATGTCCACGGCCACGATGCGGCCGGCCCCATAATGCAATGCGTCCAGCACTTCGGTACCGGCACCGCTGCCGATCACCAGCACGGATGGTTTGCTGTATCCCAAATAAGCAAGACAGGATGCATACAGGGTATCGTCCGGGTATTGCTTTAATGCAGTTACAACATCCGGTCGCAGGTCAAAATCAAGCCCTGTGGCCGCCGTGCCCTCGTCGATATAAAATGTCGGCGACAGTTTGCCGGCAAACCGGCTGCTGTCCACATACAGATCAATTTTTGAAAATGTATTCCACTGGGTGAAAACGGGTTTGCTCGTATCACTGCTCGATCGTTTGTTAGATGTAATCCGAAGGGGGACGAGATGGTCTGCGCGGAAGGACAGGAACAGGGAAAGGAGTAAGAGCCCTGCGGCAGTTGCCATCTGTGGTTTGTAAGCTCTTCCAAAAAATAATATGGCACCCAGCGATGCAAAGGAAGCTGCCAATAACACCGAACCCCCGCCTCCCAGCCAGGGCATGCTAAATACAATGGCCACACAGCCGAGCGCGGCACCGGCCAGGTCAGCTGCGTATAGACGATTGATCTGTGTGGCGTACCGGGTAAAAAGCAGGGAGAGCGCAAGCCCCGCGAAAAAAAACGGTGTCGCCACCAGCAGGTAGGTAAGCGGCATGTACAACAATTGCCGCTTGTCGGTATACAAACTGAATGGGTCAAAGGGGATGCGCTGGAGCAGCCAGCAGGTACTGATGACCGATATGCCCAGAAAGACCGCCATCCAACCCACCATTTTGTCGGGCGTTGACGTTTCTCTTATTTTTTTTGATATGGAAACTGCTACGCCCGATACACCAAATCCCAACAGGGCGGTGGAAATGATGAGGAAGCCAAAATGATACCAGAGGGTGACCGAAAAAACGCGGGTCAGCGACAATTCGAACAGGAGGGTGGAAAATGACAATAAGAAAATACCCGCCAGGTATTTTGATGGAATACGCATACCAGGAGTTTGAGGATGGATAATATCTCTGTACCCTGCTTACGATAGTGTCCGGATGTATCGCATGTTCCCTCAGTCTGCATTGACTATCCGAAAAGTACAACATTTCTATGATCTGCTGTGTCAACCACTCCCGTAGTTGCATCTTCCCCACCGGGTAAGAACTCGGAGCGCTTTCATCGCCTGGCATCATGTGATGACCCGTGCTGGTAGCGCAAACCCCGCTGCAGCAGAACGCTGGCAGCAGCGAGGGTCCAGGCGTTTTGGGCCACCAGCACAAAGATCACTGCGGCAAGGGCTGTGCTGTTAAAAAGACCGGCGACACCCAGTACCTGGAACAGCAGGCCCAGCCCGATGGCCGCCCGGCTGAACATTCGGGGTAACAAACGGGTATCCCTAAGCGCAATTCCGGACACCAGGAAAAGGGAGGGCGCGAGCAGGAAGATATGGACAAAGACATTGGCCAGGTCTATACAGGTAAGACTGGATTCGGGATGGCCATTTTCACCAGCCTGCAGGGCGCCCAGGACAAAGCTACCTTCGGCGAGACTCAATGCCATGATGATCCCGGATACAAGAAGGGTCAAACGCCCGACGAAACTGCCGGCAACGCCGGCCAGCTGCACCAGCGCCAGGAAGAAGAGCACCGTGAGGAGGGAGCCAATCTGTTGCAACCAGGTATCCCATAAAATCACGGTATGGTATTCCCGGCCAAAGGCCATGACCTCGCTGACAGGAGTAGTGGGCAACGGTACCGGCATCAGCCAGAAGAGGGCAGTGAAATAGATCATCAGCGCAAGCGTGCCCAGGATTCCACAACACGCGGTCAGCAGCAAATATTTTCGACTAAGCATAGCAGGTTTTTATAAGCGAAAGATAAAAGAACTGCAGCATAGCCCGAAATGGAAAAGCCCCTGCTGCGAGGGGCTCTTCGGTAAAACCAAAACCAACTGACACAATTTACTGTTCGGTGTTTTTCTTTTCCTTTTTGTACACAGTCCAGCTGTTCATATCGTCCGATACCAGGATCAGCTTGTAGTCCGGGTTTTCGACGGTGACATAGTGGGATTCCTGGTTGCAGTCCGTGATTTCAAAAAGATCGGTGATCCAATATCCACTGTATTCTTTTTTCAGGTTGGTCATCAGGTTGATGGGCAACTGATCAGACAGGATATTTCTGGCTACGGCAATCAGTCGTCCGTCGGGAGCATAGTAGGCGAACATGACCAGGTCATTCATTTTGAAAGTTGCCTTGGTGAACGCGCTGAAAGTTTCCCATTTGATGACTTCTGCATTTTTAAATTCCTTCCTGAAGGAATCCCGGATATGGTCGTTGTATTTTTCCGGCACTTTTGCAAAACTGCTGCTGATTCCGGTTACGAGCAACAAAGCCCAGGTCAAAATTCTCTTTTTCATATACTTAATTTTTTATGGTGTTTTGTAATTGTTTTTGCTTGTTAGATAAGATGCATGTTTTTTAAAAATGTTACAGTCATTGGTTGAATGGTTGTTTTGAAGGATTTTTATCAATTATTTTCTTTGAATGAATCCACTACAATTTTTATTTTTTTCCCTTCCTGGTGATCCGGAACTGCAGTGATCGTTATTTTTCCATCCACCCCTTCAATCGTTACCGTGGCTGGCCTTACATCTCCGCCTGCATTGACCAGGTCGGCTCTGAAAACCGTTTTGCCATTGCGGAAGGGTTCTTTCCAGCTACAGACCAGGTCCCGGATATTGCCCTTCAGATCGTCGGCACCTGCTTCATCGTGCCGCATCAGTATATCTGTTTGGGTGGTTTCAACCAGCACCTTGCCGGGTAGGGTTTCCAGGAGTTTCCCACTACTATCCACGATTTCCGCCTTGGCTGCATTCCAGGAAATCTTGCCCCGGCACTGTGCCGTTGCCGCGTAACCGATTGATAACATGATCAGTGAGGTGGCTATCCATTTTTTCATAATCCAGGTTTTGTTTTTTTGAATTGCTTGACATAACAAAGATAAGGGTTTAAGTATGTTCCTTGCAATACATAGTACAGTGAATGGCATAATAGTATAGATGAACGGTAATAACCAGGGATGAAGGACAAAACGGCTGCCGGGGACAGAAAAAATGAACATCTATTAAGAGAAGTCAGGGCCGGGAGGATTTAATAACTGCGTTTCCCGGGACAGCCATCGTTTTTGAGATAGGCAGCGAAAAAAAAACCTGGCGAGCGATTGGAGAGAATGCCGAAGCAGGAACATGGTATTTATTACAGTCCGAAACGATATTGGAGGCTGGCCAATGCCTGTACGCGGGAAGATAGAAAACCGGCCTCAACCCTGAACATGAAATGCCTGTTGAACTGAAACTGGGAACCAACAATAAAGTTCCACATATCCTTTGGCCGTTTATCCATTGAATATTGTACCGTGGAAATGGAAATATTGGTAACCGCTTCCGCTGCTGCATCAAGAACCTGTCCTGCCCTGTATAGTACCGCATTGGCTGCATCGTATTTTGCCTTGTTGATGGGATTGCTTTGCTGGGGCGGCGTCAGGTTGTTCCACCAGGCATTGACCTCCTGCTGGGCATTGGCGACCGATGTCTGACCCTGGCTGATCTTGGCTTCCAACTGATCGGTGGGCAGCACGTCCCCCAGGTTGACCGAGCCGTTGGTGCCGCTGTTGAGTTTCACCCTGAACCCGCCTGCCCAAACGGCAACATTCTGGTCGGGGTTTTTTAGTTTGAAGGTCTTCCCTGCTCTTGGCCCGAAAATAAATGCAAAAGCCGGCTTGTTGAGTTGTGGCACATCGGTCCAGGTCATATTCATATCTAATGCCAGCCACCCACCCCCCACGCCAATGGTGGGCGTGATGCCAAACCCGGCCGTGGTAGCGTTGAAGTTAACTTTTGATCCTGTACTAAAAATTTCCTGTTCATTATTGGTGGAGTCGGGGATATACACTCCGAAACCTACATCTGTGGAGGCCATCGATCTTCCAAGAATGCCATAGATATCCAGGAATGGAAAAAGCCAGAAATCTGGTCGTATGGTAACAGCCTGGGCGGTTGCCTGGGCCTTGTTGAAACGAACCAAACCGTCGAGGCTGTACATGGGCCCATTGTTAAACCCTACCATCAGGTTGTCGATCACGATGTCGGATTGCTGCCACAGATAATTCAGGCTGACACCCGCGGAGTAAGGAAGGGTAAAACCGGCCCTTGCTGCCTTCTCCCCCCAAATGGGTAACATATATGGGTATTCGATTTTTTTCAGGCTGTCGGGTGACGGTTCATTTTTTTTTAACACCTTATTGGTATAAACCTGTGCGTACAGCGACATAGGCAACAAAGAGCATAAAAAGACGATCCCGGCAACGGTAACTTTTATCATGACAGGATGGAAATGATTCAGTTCATGTAAATAAATACAGGCAATACGGTTATCATCGTCAACAACACAATATAACAAAACCACCTGGGAACCCGAGCACAACGGGATCATCTTACAGTTAAATGAGCGGAACAGCTGCAGCCTGGCAGCAGGGGGCGGGAACCAGTCCCGCAATCTTTAAAGGTTTATGAGTGAATTTACCTGTCGGCCAATAGGTTGATCACGTTGACCGGTGTTTTTACCCTTTTGTAAGACCGTCTATATAATCTTTTTACCATTGTCGGCGACGCAGCGTAATTTGCAATCCCGACGGTTGATATACACCCGGTTGACTGCTAACTGATGACTATGACACTTCTACTATACTTTTCCCGGCTGCGGTTGGGCTGGTTTGTATTGTTCCTCACCCTCCTGGTTGCGGGCGGCACGGGCTGCAACAGTTCCGCGGGCAATACGCCAACCGTCGAAGCTCCTCCGCCCTCACTACCCGTCATGACTATCCGTATTGATTCCACCACCAGCTCAAAGGACTATACTGCGGCACTCGAGGGAAAGGTCAATGTGGAGATCCGCGCACAGGTAGATGGTTACCTCGACAAGATATTTGTAGATGAGGGATCCTATGTAACAAAGGGCCAGCCCCTGTTCAAGATTGATGACCATACCTACCGGGAACAGTACAACACCGCCATTGCCAACCTGCATGTGGCCGAGGCCAATATGAACACCGCACAGATTGAAGTGGACAAGCTCACCCCGTTGGTCAGGAATAATGTAGTGTCCGAGATCCAGCTCAAGGCAGCCAACTCGGCCTACAATGCCGCAAAGGCCGCCGTAGAGCAGGCCAGGGCTTCCATCGCCTCCGCACGGATCAATATCGATTTTACCCTGATCAAGGCCCCGGTAAGCGGATACATTGGCAGGATCCCCAAGCGACTGGGTACACTGGTGGGTAAGAACGATGTCCAGGGTATCACCACCTTATCGGATATCGAAGAGATATACGCCTACTTTTC
>DATJYH010000202.1:0-2346 GCA_035499675.1 Puia sp. | reverse complement strand
TACCTGGAAACCACGGTTACCGCCGGGATCGTCAGCGCGAAAGGAAGATCGATTGAAATCAACAGCCGGCAGAGTAAGACCCCCATCGAATCTTTTATACAGACAGATGCCGCTGTAAACCCCGGCAACAGTGGTGGTCCGCTCATTACGCCGGATGGCAAGCTGATCGGTATCAATTCCGCCATTGCTTCTCCCACCGGCTCTTACGCGGGTTATTCCTTTACCATCCCCGTGAATATTGTAAAAAAGATTGTCAGCGATATCATCAAATTCGGGACGCCTCAACGGGCCTACCTTGGAATCCAGTATGCCAAGGATAACCTGAGTGATGAAGTGAAAAAAGAACAGGGGATCAAGGACGATGAGGGTGTATATGTGATGGACGTAACCCCGTCCGGCGCAGCCGCCAACGCGGGTATCAAAAAAGGAGATGTCATTACCAAGCTGAACGGCATTCCCGTGAATTCGGGCGCTGAAATGGTGGGACAGATCGCCACCTATCGCCCCGGCGATAAGATCACGGTCTCGTATAAACGCGATGGCAAGGAGCTCAGTGTCCCCATCGTTTTGCGCAACAATGCGGGAACAACGGACGTGGTAAAAACTTCAGCCCTTGATAAGCTGGGTGCCGACCTGCAGACCCTGGGGAAAAAAGACGCCACATCGCTGGGAGTAAAGGGCGGCGTGGTAGTGAAATCGATTGATGACAAGGGTTTGTTCAGCAAAACAAGAATGGAAGAGGGTTTCGTGATACTAAAGGTAAACGGGCAGGATGTGTTGAGCGTGGAAGATTTCCGCAAGGCACTGGAAAACTCCGGAACGGGTTCCGTGAAACTGGAGGGTGTATACCCCGGGTATGACGGAGCGTTTACATATCCCCTCAAACTCAACAGCGACGATTAAAATTTCCGAAATAGGATGCGATAAAAAACCCGGACACATTGCCCGGGTTTTTTGTGCTGTCAAAAACAGATCTTCAGCAGCAGGTTCATTTCTCCAACACCCGGTAGTCCCAGGGCTTCATGTCAAAATGGGCACCGGCCGTCAGGTCGTTCATTTCGCCGCTAAAACTGTCTTTAAAGACCGCCCTGGCCATGGCATCCTCTATTTGCGCAGCAACGGGATCGGACGACAGGTTCAATATTACCAGCACCTGGTCACGGTCGCTCACACGGAGAAAGGCAAAGAGTTTATCGTCGGCGTTGGTGACCAACCGGTAGGTCCTGACAGCCGGGTCGCCGCCACGCAGGGCCTTTTTTCTTTTGCGCAGGTTCAGCAGGGTTTTAAAAAAATCATGCAGGGCGCAATGATCCGTCCAGGCAATCGGGTCTTTGTCGAAGAAGCGGAGTCTTTTTTTGTTGGGCAGTTCCTGGCCGCTGTACAGCATCGGCATACCGTTCCAGGTGCAGCAGCAAACTGAAAATGGCAGCACCGCATCGCCCATTCTTTCATACTCACTGCCACTATGAGAATTCTCATCGTGATTGGTAGTAAAAAAAGCATGTAGCCCGGTCGGCGGGAACATCTTATCATAATAACGGAATACTTCATCCAGGCCGTGGATATTCGTCTCTTTTCGCCAATAGGATTCCATCTTGTGGAGCAGGGCCCAGGTATAACTGGCATCAAAGGCGTCGTGATAAGTCGGCTCCTCGCATTCGGCCAGCCAGAATAATTTTTTACGGGCATCCAGCTCGGTCCTTGCCTCCACCCAAAAATCAAGCGGCACCAGCATGGCCATATCACAGCGGAATCCGTCGATGTCACATTCATCGATCCAGAATTGCATCGCATCCTTCATGGCGGTTCGAAGCTGCGGATTGCCGTAATCCAGGTCAATCACATCTGCCCAGCCGTTCGCGTCGTAAAATTGCCCGTCATGATTTTTTTTGTAGAAGTCGGGATGTTCTCTTGTCCAGCGATGATCCCAACCCGTATGATTGGCCACCCAGTCGATAATGACGCGGAAGCCCTGCTGATGGGCCTGTGTCACCAGGTTTTTAAAATCCGCCAGGTTGCCAAATTCAGGATTGATCGCCCTATAATCCGAGCAGGCGTAATAACTGCCCAGGGTACCGAGCCGCTTCATCATGCTGATGGGCGTGATCGGCATGAACCAGAGTATGTCCACCCCCATGTCCCGTAACCGCGGAAGTTGCTTTGCAAACGCATGAAAGGTTCCTTCGGTTGTGTATTGCCGTATGTTTACTTCATAGATATTGCTGTCGTGTACCCAGTCCAGCGGAACAAATGTAGAACTCATAGATCCCGGTGCTTGAGGCGGTAAGATAATATTTATTTGGTTGAAAGTTTACAGTTGACAGTTGACAGGCTTTTTATGCGAAG
>DATJYH010000201.1:0-3201 GCA_035499675.1 Puia sp. | reverse complement strand
CTGGGCAAACAAGGCAATGGGCAACAAGGAGACAAAGGCAACAAAAGACAGTTTCAAAAAAGGGTGCAATCCGGGGCTGGTTTGATTAAAATAAATATTTTTCAGCGTTTTTCCCCGTAACCGGGTCATCACGAAGAACCTGGCAGGGCGCGGATAAATCTATCCATGAAATACGACAGCATGGCCCGGATGTTGCTGTCATTTTGTTATTGAGCAGTTAACCTGGGCAAAGACAGATCGACCTGGTTAACGCATTGTTAAACGAACCATGCCGGTTAAATTAGGGACTCAAATTGTCATCCAATCCCCGAACGTCCGGTACCATGCCCTCCCCAACAAGAGGGCCGGTACCATCAAAAGAAAACTACTCGCTTCCTACCACAATAGAAACAGCAGGCTGTAACGGGCAGGATTCAAAAATTGAAAGTATTTTTGCCTGGTTGAATGCCCTCCCCGCCGCAAATCCAAATCCCGGCATCGGCCGATGCAACCACTGATTGATCCAGGTCCTTTATCTGAAGACTAAACATTAAACAGACTCATGAAATCAAGACCTGTTGCCAAACAGGATTTTCTTTCACTGGTGAAATCATTTGCATGAAAAATGGCTTGTTGTTGTTTACCATGCTGATTGTTCTGTCGGCAAACTCCCTTGCCCAGGAGGAACATGACACAACGGATGTACAACAGCAATTGAAAATATTTATGCGTGAGGTCGATTCCCTCAAGTTGGACAGGAGATTGTTCGCCCTGCCGAAAAAGTCATACCTCGAGATGGGTGTGGGTTACCTGAGTAACAACGTATACATGGGGCGAAAGGATTCTTCCGTACTGCCCTACATCATTCCCAGCCTCAGTTATTTCCATAAATCCGGCTTGTTTATGTCCGCCTCCGCTGCCTATTTGCAAAATTCCACCAACAGCCGCTTTGACCTGGAAACCTTTGAGCTGGGATATATGTTTTTTACGCCTCGCTATCAGGGATCCTTTAGCGCTGTCAAATATTTTTACAATTCGCAAAGCACCAATGTAACCTCCGAAATTGAAGCGAGCCTCACCTACCAGAACGGTTATGATTTTGGATTTATCAGACCCACCCTGACCGCGACAGCGAATTTTAGCAACCAGGCTGATTTCATGGCATCCTTTGGACTGGAGCACCGGTTCTATTTGTTCCATGACCGGTTGGACATAACGCCGGAATTTGTTGCCAATGCAAGCACCCAGAATTATTATAACGACTACTATGAAAATAAAAGGTATGCGGTGAAGCGGAATGAGAAAAAAGAAACCACCGCTATCAAAACGATGACCGGCAAGGTGCTCGATGCATCCACCTTCAAAATACTGGACTATGAAGCCAGCGTGTCCTTGTACTATACTGCGGGAAAATTCACATTCTATTGCATACCCACTTATGCTATTCCGGTTCACCCGGCCATGCTCTCGATCCATGAAGTTTCATTCACAGGCGGCGCGCGAAACTACATCGCAAGCGAGGAAATCGAAAATTCCTTTTTCTGTATGCTGGGCGCCTATTACAGGTTCTAGCAGCTGCCTGCCAATATTTTTCCCCACCGGTTGATTGCTGCTCATACCGGTAACGCTTACGCGCTAATAAAGAATGGATTGACTAGCCCTTCAGATCAATAATGACATTGATGCTCAATGCCACGATGACTGTATTAAAGAGAAAAGAGAGCATGCCATGCAGCAGGGCCAGGCGGCGGATTTCACGGGAGGTGATACGTACATCGGATACCTGGAAGGTCATGCCGATCACAAACGAAAAATAAGCGAAATCGAGATAGTCCGGGCTAAGCTCTTCGGGGATATCAAGACCCGTAGTGAGTACCGTGGGCACGGATTGCTGGTTTTCGTAGTAAAGGTGTGCATACCGGTAGGTGAAGATGGTATGCAGCAATAGCCAGGAGGAGTTTACACCAAAAATATAAATGATGGTAACGAGGTATTTGTTCAGAATCCAGTTTCCTTTATTAAGCAGGAGGATGAGGATTCCCAGCAGGCTGCAGACGGTCCCTGCCAGTATGATGACAAACACCAGGGCCCGGCTGGCATCCTGGCTCTTGGCCAACAAACGAATCTGTCTCGGCTTCATGGTGAAAAACGTAACGCCGCTCATGACGAGCAGACAGGTACTGAACACATCCCAGGAAATCATCAGGCGCGTGACCCACTCCATGGGTCCGAGCAAGAGCAACAAAAAAACGATGGCTGCAAATGCGACAGCGATCAGTAATTTGGTGACCGCCGGCAGCCGGTTAAAATCATTCGTAACGGTATTATGCTTTAGCAATGACCAGGAATGTTTTTATGTTCAGCAATCGCCGGAGAGCAGCCGCTTGTAGCTGTAGCCGTTGCTCCCCCGGGCCCGGAAACAAATACCAATATCAACATAAAAATCTTACAACGATAATATTTTAACATTAATTTCTTTCCCCGGTCCACGTTCAAAACAAAAAACCAAACCCTGCCACAAGAGTTTGGTTTAAAAAACCGGGCCGGCCTGCAACCCGGTGAATAAGGCATTCTCAGCCCTTCTTCACTTTTTTATATACTTCCCAGCTGGTACCATTGTCCGATCTCAGCGTAAGAACTTTGTTATCATTTTCCAAAGTGATATAGTAACAGATGCTGTATTCGGAATCTACTTCCAACAGTTCGGTAACCCAGAAGTTGTTGAACTCCTTCTTCAGCGATACGAGAAGGTTGATGGGCAACTTGTCCGAAAGAATATTCCGCACTGTGGCGATCAATGCTCCGTCTGCATCGAAATAGGCAAACAGCACCTGGTTGTTGTAAGAGAAAGTGGCTTTTTGAAAATCCCTTTCTCTGTTCCAGGAAACATTGTTGGCTCCGGAAAACTTTTCATTGAAAGAGGTAAGCACTTTTTGATTTACGGCATCGCGGTGTTCATCAGCCCGTGCGATGCTAACTGCTGCGAAGAGCAGCACGACGATGGATAAGATTGACTTTTTCATGATTTGTATTTTTAAAGTTTCTAAAATTTGTCTTGCTTGGTTAGCATTTGTTCGTGTACAGTTATAACAACGATGTGCCAAAAAAATAATTCAATTGATTTACAGTTTCTTAGTGATCACACGGGAAATGGGGTAGTCCGTTAACGATACATCATGTGTCCTCTTTTGATACAAACCTGGTTTCCATCTGGGTTTTGGG
>DATJYH010000200.1:0-18856 GCA_035499675.1 Puia sp. | reverse complement strand
AATTGTCCTTCTTCAAATTGCCCCCGGTATGAGATGCCGGTTAAAGCCTGCAAAAATAGCTCTTAATCATCAACCGGGCTTACGATTTCGGGAGCTTTCGGGAGCTGATCCGTTTAACCGTTGTGAACAATCAGTTTTCCGTCCTCATAAAAAGGCAGCACGTTGGCAGTGTCAGGCGTAAGGCAGTAGCGGATATCTTTTTCCAGGCCATATCCGGATAAGCGGAGAAAATGGGAGGCACGATGTTTTTTCATAAACTCATAGAGGTCCTTACGGGCTTCGAGATAAATGGTTTCGGCGATGGTCGACGAATCACATTGTATGTCGAAATGTTGTCTTACCTGGTGGATGACGGCCCCGGCAAACAACAGGTCTTCGATGTTGACCTTGTCCTTCCAGGCTGCGCAGGCCAGGATCACGTGCTGGTTCTTCGACAACAGGAAATTACAAACGGCACCCAGGTTGGGAAAGGAACCGGTCACAATATCCCTGGCGCCCTTGTCCAGTGCCATATGAAGCAACTTGGTCCCATTGGTAGTGGTCAGCACGAGTATCCTGCCCCCGATAAATTCCCGGGGATATTCAAATGGTGAATTACCGTGCGAAAGCCCCTCTGCGATCTTTCCGTCCCTCTCACCCGCGGTAATACAGTTGATCTGTTTGCCCAGCTCAATACATTTGGCCACACTGTCCACCGGTACAACATATTTTGCTCCATTATGCAATGCCGTGGCAATGGTAGAAGTGGCTCTTAGTACGTCGATGATGACCACAATGGAATTGGCTGCATCGTACAAATGCAATAGCGCGGGGGAAAGGGAAGTATGCAGGGCAGGTTTCGAATTTGTCATAATCACTCACCAATAAACTGTAAAAATAGCCTTTAGCTAGCTTTCTGCCCGGGTAGCGTTTTAACGGATGGATACTGTAGTTGCCTGGTTATCTCTGCAGGATGAATTTCCATTTTTCGGTTTCCGCGTAGTCCTTGATGATGTTATTGCGATGTTCCAGGAGTTTTTTGATGTATTTGCTCAGGAAAAGGCGATTGGCAATTTTACCCAGGCTTCCATAGGGCGTTTCAAATGAAAACAGATCGATCAGGATGGTCCCGTTATCAACTGTTTTGAAATGATGTTCGTGTTTCATCTTCCTAAAATCCCCGTCGGTCATCTCGTCGGTAAACGACTGGGATTTCTTCATTTCCGTGATCCGTACCTTCATAACCCTTGTTTTGAAGAGGTGTTTGGCCTTCCAGGTAACGGTTTCATCCAATTCAATCAGGCCAGCGGTGGTTCCGGCTACGGCCTGTTCCCCGGTATGGGCCATTGATTTTTTGTGAAGATCAATGCTCCTGGACAGGTCAAAAACTCTTTCAGGCGGGGCAGAAATGAAAGTGGTCAGATGAATGGTGGGCATCGCTTTTTGTTTCAAATAGTTTATGGATTGCCGGGAAACAAGAAAAAATCGTTCCATATTCCCTTCTATCCATAAAACAACATGAATTATTAACTAAACGGCAATTTCACCACTTTAGCATGCAACAGCTTGTCCCGCACCTTGACGAAAAATTTGCTGTCCACATCCGAAAACATGCTGGTTACATAGCCCAGGCCGATGGCCTTACCCAGGCTGGGCGACTGCGTACCCGAGGTGACCTTGCCAATGCCCGTGGCAGCATAATCCTTGATCTCATAGTCATGGCGGGGTATGCCTTTGTCAACCATTTCAAATCCTACCAGTTTTCGCTTTACTCCCTCTGCCTTTTGCTTTTCCAGGATTTCCCTGGCGGTAAAGTCCTTGCTAAACTTTGTGATCCATCCCAGCCCGGCTTCCAGCGGGGAAGTGCTGTCGTCAATATCATTTCCATACAGGCAGTATCCCATCTCCAGCCGGAGGGTATCCCTGGCTCCAAGGCCCACGGGCTTTAGCCCCCCTGGTCCGCCTTGTTCAAAAATGGCGTCCCATATTTTGTTGGCCGACCCGTCCTTGTCTTCAAAATAGATCTCTACCCCACCGGAGCCGGTATATCCTGTGGCGCTGACCAATACATTGTCTACCCCGGCAAAACGCCCTTTTGCAAAATAGTAATATTTTATGTTCAGAATATCCATGTCTGTCAGGGGCTGTAACATCTTGGTAGCATTGGGGCCCTGGATGGCAAGCAGGCAGGTCTTGTCGGAGATATTGTGCATTTCCGCACCGTTCTTATTGTACTTCGCAATCCAGTTCCAGTCTTTTTCAATATTGGCCGCATTGACCACAAGCATGTACACCTTATTTTCTTCAATGCAATACACAATCAGGTCATCCACGATGCCGCCCGACTCATTGGTCATGCAACTGTATTGCGCTTTCCCGGCAGTCAGTTTTGAGGCATCATTGGTTGTCAACCGCTGGATCAGGTCCAGCGCATGGGGGCCTTTCAAAATAAATTCACCCATATGGCTCACATCAAAAATGCCTGCGTTGTTGCGTACTGCAAAATGTTCGTCGTTGATGCCGGTATAACTGATGGGCATATTATAGCCGGCAAATTCAGCCATTTTAGCACCGAGGGCAATATGTTTATGCGTAAAAGGAGTGTTTCGCATGCGCGCTGTCCATTTAGAATTTGCAGCGAAAATAAAACTTGCCCTGCAGCCAGCCAATAAATATAAAGAATAGGGCCCCCGTCAGAAGACGGAAGCCCTTTGTTCCAACTTCAACCCTGCCTGCTAACCGGTGGTTAACAAAGCAGCGGGCAGGTCCTGTCAAAATTTTTTAAGAAATGATACAAAACTCAGGAAATTGACTGCTTCCGGCCTGTCTTCCTTATCCACATCGGATTTCCCGGTGGAAACAGATGTGTTTGTTCTCATATCATCGGATGCATCTCTTTGAAACCATGCCGAGGTAGAACTGTTTTCTTTTTGATTATCCTTTTTTTGCTTTTGAAGGGTGGAATCGGATTTTTGTTTGTAGCGATAGCCCTTTTCAGACTTGGGTTTGTTGTTTCCTTTATTTTCATCTTCATCAGACTGCTCACGGAGATCGCTCATTTTTTTAAGACCATCCTTTGTCATCACATATTCCACATTGCTGTCCCAGGAAAAGGCATCGTCCCAATCGGTATTCCAGTCGATGTTCCAGCCGCGATGACGGCGATTTACGTTAATGCTGAACCAATGATAGTCATCAATGCTTCTGTCGACCATGATCCGTTTGCCCAGCGGAACCGCCACCACTACCAATACCTGTTGATTACGGAATTTAGTGTTCGGGGTGATGGCAAAGCCCTGCGGCAGATAAAGCGTGCTGTCGACCTCTTTTGGACTGAACTGTATGCGGGAGGCAAGGTCCTTGGCTACTTGAGGATTATTGCCATGGCTGAACTTCACCAATGTTAAGTGATATGCGGAGTCCGGACTTCTAACCAGGTTAACACGCACGGTGGTCATCATCACGCTGTCTTCCCGGAGGCTGTAAAAAGGAGCATCGTTGTCCCAGTTAAATCCAAACCAGTCGCTGCCGTAGTAACTTACTTTTTCATCTGTCATTTTTACAACCAGTTTTCCACTGGCCGGCTGCACCATGGATACCTCATCTTCCACGCTGGCCCGGGTACGAAAATTATTGACCAGTAATCCCACCAGCACAAAGAAACTCACCAGGCCAATCACCCAAAGACTTCCGAATATATACCCGAGATAGTGGTTGCGGCTGCGGACTCCCATGATACGCCTGATCAGCCAGGTGAGCAGGGCGATGCCGGGAATTCCCAGGAAGAGCACCAGGCTTATCCATGCCAGCGTATTCTGCCAGAAACCGGTCAACAGGTAGTTCTTAAAAGGAAAAACTCCCATGCCGCTAAAGAGCAGACCTATCAGGACCATGATCAGTGCAAACGCCATTACACCGGCAAGGAAGAGAAAAAATGCTTTGAACAAAACCCCAATGGCATGACCAATACCAGAGCCGGTTCTGCGCACGGCTGGTGCGGCTTCAGAGGCAAATTGCTGCGTAGACTGTTTAAATTCAGTACCAAATTGCTGGGCACGTTCTTTTACTTCATTACCAAAATCAGTCGCACGGCTTTTGAATCCCTCCAGGTCGCTCTTTACCGTATTTTTTATGGATTCAAGATCTACTTTTTCACCACGCATTTCAAGTTTTTCCGAAGCAGTAACGGCTTCGGGGAGTACGATCCACAATATGATATAGGTGATAAACAGTGTACCCCCAAAACCCCCGGTGATGAATACCGGTCCCGGGTCAAAATCAAACCAGGTATTACGGAAAATGGAAGTAAACACACCCAGGATCAGTGGGAACGAAAAAATCAACCTCGGAATCCAAACGTCGATATGAAAATAGGCTGCTAAACCGCTCGCCACACCTGCAATGACGCGATTGTCAGGATTGCGGTAAAGTCTTTTACGGATATTAAAGGCAAGCGACCTGGATGGCAGCACGATCCAGAGGATAATATAGATCAGGAGACCCGAACCAAAACCTCCAAAAGTGATCAGTGTAAAAATGATCCGCACAATGGCCGGGTCGATCCGCAAATAATTAGCCAAACCGCCGCATACACCACCAAGGATCTTGTCATTTTCCGATCTGAACAGGCGACGGGGTTCTTCGGCTGTGAACGACTCCTGTTTTGCCTGCTGATTGCTACTTTGTTTAGACGATTCGGTGCCCTGGGTATTGCCATTGGGCGCCATATCCTCCTGGTCAAAATCCTCGGGTCGGCCCATGCTGGCAATGATGGCATTTACATCGGCATCCGTGATGCAGGTGGCATCTTTTTTCAGGCGTTCTGAGAAAAGTTCAGCAAAACGGTTCTCGATATCATTGATGATCTCCTCACGGCCTTCTTCTTTGGCAAAATACCGGCTCAGACTGTCAATGTACTGTTTCAGTATTTCATAAGCAGTTTCCTCGATCGGAACAACCCGGCCATGGAAATTTATGTTAATGATCTTTTTCATTGTTTACTTATTTGAAGGTTGAAGGTTAGAAACTGGGGTTTTGGTTGGTACTATCGGGAATGCTGTCTGTTTTGTTGGCCAGGGTATGTACGGCATTTGCCAGTTCGTTCCAGGTTGCCTCCAGTTCCCTGAAAAAAGACTGGCCTTTTTGTGTCAGGGAGAAATATTTGCGTGGGGGTCCGGAATTGCTTTCTACCCAACGGTAAGTAAGCATATCCGCATTCTTCAGCCTGGTGAGCAGGGGGTACAATGTACCTTCCAGGATGTGCAGGTTGGCTGATTTCATTTCTTCAACGATATCGCTCGGATAAGCCTCTCCCCGCCGGATGATGGAAAGAATGCAAAATTCCAGGATCCCTTTTCGCATCTGGCTCTGGGTGTTTTCTATGTTCATAGTCTTCGTTATTTCTTGTTTAAGGCGGCGACCAGGGTGGAGCAGGAGGATAAGGTTTGTTGGATAAGGTCTCTCTGCCTGTTCAACCCTGCCGCGCCAGCCATTCTCTTTAACAACACAAACATAAGTACTTTTTTAGTACTATGCAACACAAAGTACCATTTTTAATTAAGTAATTCCCATAAACTGCTAATGAGTTTTGAATAAGATGCAGGACTGGCAAGCATTCCATGGCATTCCGGGCTTTGGCCCTAAAACTCACCGGTTTACATGAAAGGTAAAAAAAGGCAGGTTAGCGGTAATTTATAGAAATCCCCGAATTCAGAAAATGCTGCACACTTACTTTTTCAATCCAATTTCCCGCAACCGCTCGTCGAGATATTCCCCCGCGGTGGCATCAGGATATTGTTTTGGATGCCGGCTATCGATGCAGTCAGGAAGAGATGCCAGGCTCATACTGCCCCTGGGATGCAAAAAGAAGGGAATGGAAAACCGCGAAGTATGCCATTTATCGCGGGATGGGTTTACCACCCTATGCGTGGTGGATTTAAGTTTATTGTTGGTAAGCCGTTGCAGCATATCTCCCACGTTTACCACAATTTGTTCGGGCAATGAAGTTACCGGTACCCATTCATTCTGTTTGGTAAGGATCTGCAACCCATCCGCGGAAGCACCTACCAGCAGGGTGATCAGGTTGATGTCCTCATGCTGTTCAGCCCGGATGGCCGATTTGGGTTCCTGGGTAATGGGGGGATAGTGTATCGCACGTAAAATAGAATTGCCATTGTGGACCTGGTCGTCAAAATAATGTTCATCCAGGCCAAGATAGAGGGCGATGGCCTGTAGCAGGGCCTTACCCGATTTTTCAAAAGCACGGTAAGCCTCAAAGAGGGTGTTGTCGAAACCTGGTACTTCGGCAACTTTTACATTGCCGGGATATTCTGTCTTTACAGCATCATTGTCTTCCACCGTTTGTCCGTACTGGAAAAACTCCTTGAGGTCGGGTGCATCGCTCCCCTTGGCATGTTCCTTGCCAAAAGAGGTATATCCTCTTTGCCCTGCGAGGTCCGGCTTCTCATATTTTTTCTTTTTCTCCAGTGGCATGGAAAAAAACTGCTGCACATATTTGTACAGATCGGCCACCAGCTTATCGGGTATGCCATGGTTTTTGACGGCGACAAAGCCAACATCTTCGTAGGCCTTGCCCAGTTGCTGCACAAAATTGTTTTTCCTGGCGGTATCACCTGATAAGAAGTCTGACAGATCTACTACGGGAATGGGCATATAGCAGAAATCGATTATGTTTGAAGAATAATATTGTAACCGGCTCCAATGATAAAATTAAAGTTTTTGTTTAAAAAATCTGCCCTTATCACAGAGCTTCTTCCGTTGATCTTGTTTTTCTCCGCCTGCGCCCCCACTTACAAAAAACACATTTCCGGCTATACCATCAATAAACCCGTTGAAACACCCGATTATAGCCGGCCGGAATACTGGGCTGCCCTTCCCTTTAAAAAGGATCTTTCCGACAGCATTCCATTTCCCCTGCAAGCCGAAACAATCCATGATACCGGAGTGGATGTATTCTTTCTCCATCCCACCACATTTGGATTAAGTACCGATTCAGCGTGGAATGCCGACATCAATGATGCCGACATCAACGCCAAAACCGACTATTCCACCATTCTTTACCAGGCCAGCGCTTTTAACGAATACCGCGTATTTGCGCCCAGGTACCGGCAGGCAAATATCCGGGCTTATTATACCAGAGACACGGTCCATGCCCTGCAGGCCTTCGATCTTGCCTACAGCGACCTGGCCAGGGCTTTTCAATACTATCTCGATCACTATAACCACGGACGACCAATTATCATTGCTTCACACAGCCAGGGCAGCACGCATGCCAGGCGCCTGTTGAAAGAATTTTTCGACAACAAGCCCCTGCAGCATCAACTGGTAGCCGCCTATGTGATCGGAATGGTTTTGCCGCGCGACGAATTCAACACATTGTCTTCCTGCAGGGACTCCACACAAACAGGCTGCGTCATTGGCTGGCGTACTTTCAAAAATGGCTATGAGCCGGAGTTTATAAAATCGGAAAAAGACAGCTCAATCGTAACCAACCCGCTCACCTGGACAACTACCGAAGACTACGCAACGAGGGATCTGAACATCGGCAGCATTTTGTCAAAATTCAATACACTGGTATTCAGGGTTGCCGATGCACAGATCCATGGCAATGTGCTATGGATCCATAAACCCCATTTCCCCGGCAGTATTTTTTACCGGTCAAATAATTATCATGTGGGGGATATCAATCTCTTCTATGTAAACATCCGGCAAAATCTGCGCACGCGGGTAGCTGCTTACAGGAAGTCCGCAGGCTCCCGTTAGTGAATAGGTTTTTTCTCCCTCAATATTTTCAGTTCGTCATTTCCAGGATCACTCATAGCATAAGAGCGAACATCGTCAATGGTCATTTCATCCATCAACCTGAGGACATTTCCAAAACTAGCTTCGGCAGTGGGTTTGATGGTAGTATCGTCCCGGTATGAAAATGCTAAAACTCAGCATTCTTGGGAGTACGCGGAAAAGCAATTACATCCCTGATATTGGTCATGCCTGTAACAAACTGTACCATTCTTTCAAAACCCAGTCCGAATCCTGCATGCGGAACGGTTCCAAAACGTCGTGTGTCGAGATACCACCACATTTCTTCCAGCGGAATATGCATTTCTTTCATGCGTTCTTCAAGCTTGTCCAATCGCTCCTCTCTTTGCGATCCCCCCACAATTTCGCCAATGCCCGGGGCCAGGATGTCCATGGCCGCCACGGTTTTTCCATCCTCATTCTGGCGCATGTAAAATGCCTTGATGGCCTTGGGGTAACCGCTCACGATCACCGGCTTTTTGAAATGCTTTTCAACCAGGTATCGTTCATGTTCGCTTTGCATATCGATCCCCCACTGCACCTCGTATTTGAATTTTCTCTTTTTGTACGCGGGAGAATCCAGGAGGATCTGTATGGCTTCCGTATAGCTGATGCGTTCAAACCGGTTGTTCAACACAAGATTCAGTTTCTCGATCAATCCCATTTCAGAGCGCTCCGCCTGAGGTTTTTGTTTTTCTTCATCGGCCAGTCGCTGCGCCAGGAATTCCAGGTCGCCCTGGTTATGATCCATCGCATAGCGAATAATATACTGGATGAATTCTTCGGCCAGGTCCATATTGTCTTCCAGGTCATAGAACGCCATCTCGGGTTCAATCATCCAGAACTCCGCCAGGTGTCTCGCGGTATTCGAATTCTCCGCGCGAAAGGTGGGTCCGAAGGTGTAAATATCACTAAAGGCCATCGCGCCCAGTTCTCCCTCCAGTTGACCACTCACCGTGAGATTGGTTGCACGTCCAAAAAAATCTTCTTTGAAATTGACCGTACCATCCGGGTTGCGCGGTGTGTGATCAAAGGGCAGGGTGCTGACACGAAACATCTCTCCCGCGCCCTCTGCATCGGATGCCGTGATGATGGGCGTATGCAGGTACACAAAACCACGATCGTTAAAAAAACGGTGTATGGCAAAGGCCAGGCTGTGGCGTACCCTGAACACCGCGCCAAATGTATTGGTTCGAAAACGCAGGTGCGCTATTTCCCGCAGAAATTCCAGGCTGTGTTTTTTCGGTTGCAATGGATACTTTTCGGGATCACTGTCGCCCAATATTTCAATGGAGCGGGCCTTCAATTCTATTTTTTGTCCCTTACCAATAGAAGGCAGCACTTCACCGGTAACTTTCAACGAAGCGCCCGTAGTAATGCGTTTTAATGTTGCTTCATCCAGCAATCCCAACTCCACCACCACCTGCAGATTGTCATTGGCAGATCCGTCGTTCAAAGCAATAAACTGGTTGTTGCGGAAAGTCCGCACCCAACCCATCACCGTAACAATTTGGCCGGTTTTTTCCGTGGCCAGCAGCTGCTTCACTTTTACCCGTTGATTAAACATGGCATCGTTTTTAAAGGTGTGCAAAGATAATCACGGATTGCACTGGTTGTGGGGTTTGACGGCATTTTGTTATGACCCCTCAATCCCCTGAAAACCCCCTCCCTATTCGGTTTTAACAGCCTGTTTAGCAAAATATTTTTTTGCTTTTTACGTTTTTATGCTAACATTGCATTGGAATTAAGCTGATTAGTTCTTATCCTTTGCTCGCAGACCATCAGTTTTAGCCATTCCATTCATCATAATCTAAATTCGTTTTCAAAAACTTTTCAACTAAACAGACTACCTGTTTAACGATTTAACTTTCAAGTGTTTTTATGTACGACATCCTTCAATTGAACGACATGCTCGTTCCCGAACTGCTAGATATTGCCGAGCAGTTAAAGATACCCAGTGCCAAAAAGCTCGATAAACAAGAACTGGTTTATAAAATTCTCGATAAGCAAGCCGTTGTTTCCAGCGAAAAAGCTGATCCCCCCGGTGAAAAAGGCAAACGCAAACGCATCATCAAAACCGCTACCGCCAATTCAAGCGAAGAAGCATTTGTAGAGAGCGGCGACGACAAACCCAAGAAACCCGATAACAAAAGAGAACCCCGTAAAAAAGAAGAAAAACCGCTCGTTAAAAAATTAAAGAAGAAAGACGAGCTGACGGAAGAAACTCCCACTGCAAAAAATTTGAACAACGCGGAAGACGACGAGCTTTCCATTCCTTCCACCGACGAAGAAGAGACAGACCTGATGCAGGAAGAATCCGAGTCGATTCCCGACGTGAATCGTCAGGCCGGCGATCAGCAACAGAACAAGGTATACCCGCAACGCCGCAACGAAGCTTTCAACATTGAGTTTGACGGAGTGATCATGGCCGAAGGTGTACTGGAAATGATGCCCGATGGCTATGGTTTCCTGCGCAGCAGTGATTACAACTACCTGTCTTCACCAGACGATGTATATGTATCTCCTTCGCAGATAAAATTATTTGGCTTAAAAACCGGTGATACCGTGTATGGCGCCGTTCGCCCTCCCAAAGAAGGCGAAAAATATTTTGCCCTGTTGAAGGTAGAGACGATCAACAATAAAGGACCTGAAGAAGTCCGTGACAGGGTTCCGTTTGATTACCTGACACCCCTGTTCCCCTTCGAAAAACTAAACCTGTTTGTAAGTCCTTCCGAATTTTCCACGCGCATCATGGATTTGTTTACACCCATCGGAAAGGGGCAGCGCGGCCTGATCGTGGCGCAACCCAAAACGGGTAAGACCATGTTGCTGAAAGCCGTGGCCAATGCCATCGCAGCCAATCATCCCGAATGCTACCTGATGATTGTATTGGTGGATGAGCGCCCGGAAGAAGTAACCGATATGGAACGCAGTGTGAAGGCAGAAGTAATTGCCTCTACATTTGATGAGCCCGCCGAAAAACACGTAAAAGTATCCACCATTGCGCTGCAGAAAGCAAAACGCCTGGTGGAATGCGGACATGACGTGATCATCCTGCTCGACTCCATCACCCGCCTGGCCCGTGCCCACAATACCGTGGCGCCTGCTTCCGGTAAGGTGCTCAGCGGTGGGGTGGAAGCCAACGCCATGCAAAAGCCAAAACAATTTTTTGGTGCGGCCAGGAAAATTGAAAACGGTGGTTCGCTGACCATTCTCGCTACCGCGCTGATCGATACAGGTTCCAAAATGGACGAAGTAATTTTTGAAGAATTCAAAGGTACCGGTAACATGGAACTGCAACTTGATCGCCGCTTGTCCAACAGGCGCGTATACCCGGCCATCGACCTCGTTGCCTCCTCTACCCGCCGCGACGACCTGCTGCTGGAACGTGATGTTCTTCAGCGCGTCAACCTGCTGCGTGTATACCTGAATGATATGAATACCGAAGAAGCTATGAATGAGCTGCTGAAAAGGATGAGGGGCACCAAGAGCAATGAAGAATTTCTCGCCAGTATGAACGGATAACAGGCATCGAAACGATGCCTGCGGCATTCCCTGCTCAGAAGTTTTTACAGCAACGCATCGATTTTTTGCGCGAGCTTTCTGTCGCGTTCGGTAACGACATCTCCCGCGTCGTGCGTGGAGAGCCAAATCTCCACACGGTTATAGACATTGGTCCAGAGCGGGTGGTGATCCATTTTTTCCGCTTCTATGGCCACCCGGGTCATAAACGCAAATGCTTCGGAGAAATTCCGGAATTCGAACCTCCGGTACAGGGAATTATTTTCTTCCTTCCACATATGATGTAGTTTGGGTTACAAAGCGGGCAGGATCATCGCCAACGTCCAGCCATTCCTTAAAATATCAGGTTCTCCTTGTTCCGGATCTTTTCATGCGAAAGCTCCGTGACCAGTTGCACGTGTTCAATGGAGCGGATGGATTGTACCAGGTCGGTCAGCAGTTCTTCCCGTACCTGGTCCCCCTTAAGCAGCCATAGAAAGTCGAGATGCCTGAATTCCGGGAGCAGAAACTCACCCTCGTGCTGGTTGCCGTAGAGGTAATGTACCAGCGCCTGGTGGGGCTCAGTTAATTAATACACATGAAAAAAATACTTCCGTTGCTTTTTCGCAAGCTGGATCTCTATCTGGTTATTGATACGAAAATCAAAACGAAGCTGCTGGTTGAGCTGCCAGCAGAACTGGTATCCCTTAACGGGGGCCACAATACCCAGGAGACGCGTGTCTTCAAAAAAATCATCCGCCAGGTTCTCGTTGTCGAGTTTTAGTTTCATATCCCTACCCCCACCTGGAATGGAAAGGAGTTTATTTGGGTGTACAATGTTTCATTAAAACTGGACGATGGCTTCCGCACTGTCGTTCCCTCGTTTATAATTAACCGTAGTCCTGTCGCCTTTTTTAAACTTTGATAGCGCCTGCATATAATTTTCCAGCGAAGAAACAGGATATTCTCCCAGTTTCACGATCACATCACCCGGTTTCAGACCGGCCCGGAAAGCAGGTCTTCCCTCGCTGACCCCATCCACCCTTACACCGGCGCCGTTGTAGGTATAATCGGGCATGATCCCCAGCGTTACACTGAAGCGTGCAGTGGTGCCGGTTTGCACTTCACGGGTTTTGGTGAATACCATTTTACCCTTGTCGTTCAGGTCCGATACAAGCTGCTCAATATATTTTACAATTTCCAATTCGCCGTTATAGTTGATCTTGTCGGCCACGTCGGAGGGCTTGTGATAATCACCATGAATGCCCGTAAAAAAGAAAAGTACGGGTATATCTTTCCGGTAGAAGGAGGTATAATCGCTCGGGCCCGTACCGCTGGAATCAAATTTCAGGTTAAAATATTTTTTGTCGTCGTTCCGGGTGAATAATCCGCCCCATTGCGGGGACGTTCCATATCCCCCGATGGTGAGCATGTGCGTACTGTCATTCAACCGCCCCACCATGTCCATATTCACCATATAGTTGACCGTGCTGAGGTTGATGGTGGGATGTTCTGTAAAATACTTGGAACCAAACAATCCAAGCTCCTCCCCGGAAAAAGCAATAAACAAAAAATTGTTCTTTTTCAGCTTTGCCTGTTTCAGTAGCCTCGCCAGCTCGATCATCGCAGCCACTCCACTGGCATTGTCGTCCGCACCATGATGAATCATTTTTTCGGTTCCCCGGTACAGTGAATTGCCATCTTCCCCATAGCCGAGGTGATCATAGTGCGCGCCCAGTATCACGGTTGAATTGGCCCCGTTGTTCAGGAAACCGATCACATTATGGCCCGTTCTTTTTTTATCGCTGAAACCAACGGCGATCTTTACATCCAGTGAGGCGGACTCGTCCTTCAGGTATTTCCGACGTCCTTCCCGGGTTACATACAACACAGGAATGGCTGCTGTTTCCGAATGACTTTTTGGATTGTAGGAAATATTATCCGGGATTTTGGACGTATTGTAAAACAATACCGCCGTGGCGCCTTTTTTTCCCACTTCTTTCACCTTGTCCTGCATGGCCGACTCAAGATCAAAATGAGGATTGCCCTGGCTGCTTTCCAACATTTCCCGCAGGTCAACAAACCAGGGTACACCGCGTTCCTGCAAGGCAATGGCCGGCATGCCCTCCACTTTTTTCAGGGCGCTCCAGGAAAGGGGAAGGTATTCTTTGTCGAGCAACAGGTCCTTGCCGTTGATGGTCAGACGGGTGCTGGAATCGATCTGTTTTCCTTCATAAATATCAAAAGCCTGTATCCAACTGCCATGTTCACCCATGGGCTGCAGGTTGATTTTTTGAAAAGCGGCAATGATATAGTCGCTCGCTAGTTTTTCCCCGGGCGAACCCGCCCTTCTTCCCTCCAGTTTGTCGTCCGAGAGGTAATGGATCTCGTCCTGCAGGTTGCCAAGTGTTACTTTGTCTGCTTTTTTTAATTTTTGAGGAAAGGCGGCCGGTAGGAAGGCTGACAAACTGAACAAGGCGACCAAAATGCGGCGGATCATAAATAGAGGTTTAAAGGAAAAACCTTTCGGCACAAAGGTATATCCGGCAAATGCCATTCCAAAAAAGCGGTCAAAATAATTTTATCGGCGAAGAAATCGTCGCCATGGACCGACGGTAACAGGCCTGTACAAATAAATTGTATTTTCGGGATCCTTTGCGTCCGCCGCATGAGTGTTTACACGTATCATCAATCCAGTTAAAACAAATCGATGGGCAGATTTCTCCTTATCCTCCTTTGCTTTTTGCATAGCGCCGCATTTGCACGGGTTGTTGTCCTGGGTACCGGCAGCGGCTCGTTGACCAAAATGGACATGTCGGGGTTACATCCCGGTGATACCATCGGCATCCGGGCCGGTACCTACGGGTACTCACGGTTTGGCAATCTCTCGCATATCACAATCATCAACTATGGAGGACAGGTGATTTTCAAAACTGACCCGGTTGAATTCTCCAACAACGATCATGTTAGTTTTTCCGGTACGGGAAAACCGGGTCTTACCTATGGATTTTATTTCCTGGGCCAGGAGAAAAATGCGATTGTGACCACGGGCCACCATGAAGCCTGCACCTGGTCAAATATCGAATTCAGGAATTGCACGGGTGGCAATGGCGTCATTAATCCACAGGATGCCATGCTGCAGTTTGATGGCGTACAAAACAATACCAAGGAATATTATCTCTGCCGGTTCCTGCATCTTCACCTGGTCCACTGCAGTTCATTTATGGGTAACTATAAGGGTCCCCTGCTCAATGTGCAGGACAGCTGTGAATATGGATACATCGTGGTTGACAGCGCCACCGGTCCCTCGCAGATTAGCGCCAACAGTTTTTACCGCGCTAATATCCATCATTGGCAGCTCAACGGAAGTATGGACCATCCGGATACCGACCTGGGCGTTTTCGTAATTACGGGCAATACCCAGATCCATCACTGCATGAGAAAGGGTTACCAATGGGGCTGGTTTGTGCGGTTGACCCAACTGTCGCTGGACGATGCACGTGACAGTTATATTTACAATAACATCGACGTGGGAAGCATCGCTTATGGATTTGTGGATTTCCGGGTGGCGCAATCTTCCACCGGTACGCTGCCTCCCGTCGCCGGGAACCTGCACGTGTACAACAATACAGTTGGTAACTATAAAAATCAAAACAACTATGTTACACCGGTTTTGTTGAACTATGGTACGGGTCAGTACTATGCGGAAGTGATCAACAACCTTAGATTCAACTCCCGCAATGCGCCCGCGGGGGGACAGGCCGATACGATCAACGTAGTTGACTATTCCGCGGAGAAAAGGGTAAGAAATTCGCATAATCTATATTTCCGCGATCCTATCAGATCTGCCGTGCTGAAAGATACCCTGAATTGTTTCCTCGAATCGGGCAGCCCCGCCATTGACGGCGGTGTGACGGTCCCGTTTGTAAAAAATGATTTTGATGGCGCTGCCAGACCTCGTGGCGCTGCCTACGATATTGGAGCGAGAGAATCATCCGAGGCGCGGCTACTTCCCATCCGCGAAAATCTGCCCGGATACAGCAAATCTGTGTTCTGGTTGTTTTTCCCGGCGGTCATCCTGATGATCGCTGCATTTTTTACTGTGAAGTGGATGACTACACGGCGCAGGAAGATGATCGCCGGTTCTTAAAGGCTGCTTATCATTTTGTTAATTCTGCCGCCCTCCGGGCAAATCGGCTGTCCATGAAAGAATAGTTCCTCAAATCTTTCGGAACATGTCTTTTTTTCCTTTACTTTTGCAGATTAACCTTTTCCGATCGGTTTGGTTACCATCACCACCCGTCGTGAAACGCTAAAGGTAAATTGACAAGCTGAATGGCGTTACCGCACCTGATCAAGTATGTGTATACCAATGGAACCGATGAAGTGATTCGTCGAGGAAAGAAAATTCACGCCATTGGTTATGTTGAACTCATCGAATACGATGAATTATTCGAATCCGTTACCTTCCGGGTAAAGGACGATAGCTATTCTACCTACTACAAAGTATATATCCAGAAATTCAAGAACCCGAAAACCTTATCGGTTCGATGCAGTTGTCCGTATAACCTGGGTGATATCTGCCGGCATGAAGCAGCTACCCTGATCCAGTTGCAGGAACTGCTGGACAAGAATCTTCTTAAAGCCGAAGAAACCAGTTACCGGCAGGAACATACGGTGGTAAAGATGAAGTTCATCGATCTCAAAAGTATCCGCCTGCTTTGTTCTCCCCAAACATTTGAAGAAGCAGAAAAATATCTGCGTACATATCGTCCGAGGATCGAATCAGCAAAGGACGAAACCGTGCATGCAAATGTGGAACTGGATGGACAGGACTACAAAGTGATCATCCGCAAAAACGAAGAGCGGAATTTTGATACCAGTTGTGCGTACGACGACAGCAACCACCCGCTTTGTCTGCCCAAGGTGATCGTTTTCCTGCAACTGCTGCATGCACACGGCCCTTACTACTTCGACAGCATCCGTAACTGGGATAAGGAGAAAAACAAACTCCTGGAAGCGTACGGTTATTCCTTACAGGACAAGCTCGACGGAAAATTCGAATTCAGTTATAAAGAAGGCAAACCCTTTTTACGGGTCCTGGATCCTTCCATCAAAAAAGCGGCACCCGTTTTCAACAACCGGCCAAAGCCTGTTACCCCGGAACTTTTACCGGTGCTGGAAACCGAGGATGAAAAAGAACCCGGTTCCATGCAACGGCTCGGTGTGGTTTTTAACTTCAATCATCCCAGTTACCCGGGCTTCCTTATAGAAGCAGTGGCTGGTGAAAGCAACGAGGAGCAAACTTCGTTTGTGGGTAAGGTAGAGAAAATGGACCTGTTGAAATTCGTGAGCCTGGATCCGTTTTCCGATAATGACAAACAGCTCATTCCCTCGCTCCGCAAGATGCAGGAGCCGGAAATCAACAAGTACCTCAATCGTAACTCACCTTTCAGTGGCATCTGGGAGAACATCATTCACCAGAACGAGGATGATCTCCCGGAAGAGACCAGGGCCCTGATGATCGAGTACCTGCATCCCAAATTCAAAAAACTTTTTACCGACCTCAACGATAACCCTTTTGTATTTTTCCTGAACGGGCATAAGCCTTTTAAAACGGAACACCTCCAGCCCATTGGAATTTCAACCGATCCGCTGACGCCTTTTTTCAGGGTTGTGCTGCAAAAAAACCAGGTAGAGTTACGCTGTTTTGTAAAAATAAACGGTCAACCCGTGGACATTTCGCAAAACGAATGCAAGTCGAGCGTGGTGTTTTATTACAATGGCAACCTTTACCTCTGGAACAGGCAGGAGGACATTGCCGTAATTGAGAGATTCAGCGGAAAGGGAAAACTGGGCATCGATCGCAGCGAGTGGCCGCAACAACTGAAAAATTTTGTACTTCCCCTCACCAGGGAATACAATGTTGAGTTTGCCGATGAACTGGTTCGCGAAATCAGGAATGGTGAGCCGGAGAAAAGACTGTTGCTGCAGGAAAAAGGGGAATACCTGATCTTCCAACCGGTATTTTCCTATAAAGGATTTGAGATCAGGGCCGGCGGACGCAATGAAATTGTAGTGCCCGATAATGATAAAGTGCTGATCGTTCACCGCAACCGCGAAGCGGAAAACCAGTTTGTTCAGAAACTGGAATCCCTCCACTCCCAGTTTATACGTCCCGAAGGATCGGGTAGCCTCGCCCTCAAAGGAAGCGATGTGTTACGGAACAACTGGTTTTTCCTGTTTACGGACGCCATGCAGGAGATGAAGATCCCGGTGTATGGTTTTGAGGCGCTCAAAAATTTCCGTTTTAATACCGCCAAGCCTCAAACAAAAATTCATATCAACAGCAATACTGACTGGTTTGATGCCAAGGTGGATATTGTATTCGGGGAACAAAAGGTCACCATCGCAGATATCAAAAAGGCGCTGGCCAATCGCCAGCAGTTCGTGCCCCTGCAGGATGGGACCCTGGGTGTATTGCCTGAAGAATGGATCAAGAAATATTCGCTGCTTTTCAGGGTGGGCGAGGGCAAGACCAACCAGATGCGGTTGTCGAAATATCACCTGAGCGTGATCGACGAACTCTACAACAGTCGAAATGAAGAAGAACTGATCGTTCACCTGGAAAAGAAATACGAACAACTCAGGGAGTTCAAGAGTATCCGGGAAATCCCACCACCCACACAACTCGACCATATCCTGCGACCTTACCAGGTACACGGTTTTCACTGGCTGAACTACCTGCATGAGGTCAACTGGGGTGGCATTCTTGCCGACGACATGGGTTTGGGCAAGACTGTACAGGCCCTTTCCTTCCTGCAGCATTTTAAAGATACGTATGAGAAGCTGACGGCCCTGGTTATTTGCCCCACCACGCTGATGTTTAACTGGGAAAACGAGATCAGGAAGTTTACACCCGGGCTGACTTACTACATCCATCATGGTGGCGATCGCAGCCGGAACAAACAGGACCTTTCTAAATATGAGGTGATCATCACCACCTACGGTACCCTCCGCAGCGATATCAAATTGCTGATGGAAATACCTTTTGATTACGCGGTACTCGATGAATCCCAGGCCATCAAGAATCCCGCGAGCAAGGTCACCAAGGCGGCCTGCCTCCTACACGCCAAACATCGTTTGTGCATGAGCGGTACCCCGCTGCAGAACAATACCTTCGACATCTTTGCGCAAATGAACTTCCTGAACCCGGGCATGCTTGGCAGCATTGAATTCTTCAGGCAGGAGTTCGCCATCCCAATCGATAAATTCGGTGAATCGGACAGGAAGGACCATCTCCGGAAACTGTTGTTCCCCTTTATCCTGCGCAGAACCAAGGAGCAGGTGGCCAAGGATCTGCCCGACAAAACAGAAACCGTGCTCTATTGCGAAATGGAGGACGAACAGCGCAAGATTTACGACGCTTACCGCAACGACTACCGAGATAAAATTTTAGGCACCATTGAAACCCAGGGCATCCAGAAATCGCAGCTCACCATCCTGCAGGGGTTGATGAAGCTACGGCAGATCTGCGACTCACCTGCCATTCTCAATG
>DATJYH010000199.1:0-2660 GCA_035499675.1 Puia sp. | reverse complement strand
GAAAACAATTTTCTTCTGAAGAACTGGCACAGTTCTTACAGGCAAGGGCCAACGAAGGCAGCAAAAACCTCGTATTCCTCATTGGAGGGGCGTTTGGGCTGGACGACAGCGTGCTGCAGAAAGCCAATATACAGTGGTCATTGTCCAGGCTCACCTTCCCACATCAACTCGTGCGGCTGATCCTTGCCGAGCAGTTGTATCGTGCCTGCAGCATTCTCCGGAACGAAAAATACCACCACAGCTGACGGGGTTTGGAATTAAACCCTATCTTTAAAATAAAAAGGGATGAGTTCCTTGAACACCATCATCATCATTCTCACCTGCATCATTTCCATTGTCGGGTTCTACAACAGCAAAATCATCGATGATCTTATTTTCTGGCCACCGGCCATCAGTCAGCGCAGGCAATACTATCGTTTGGTTACCTGCGGACTGATCCATGCGGATTATATGCACCTCGGTTTCAATATGTTTACACTCTACATTTTCGGAGGAATTATGGAAGAGATTTATAGCAGGGAACTCGGGCTGCACCGTTATATGTTTTTTATTCTCTATGTGGGCGCCCTGGTATTCTCGATACTGCCCACCTATTTCAAACATCGCAACGACTCACAGTATCGAAGCCTGGGAGCGTCGGGTGCTGTGTGCGCGGTACTGTTTGCATTCATCCTGGTTCGGCCATGGGCCACCATCCTGGTGTTTGTCATTCCTGTTCCTGCCATCATCTATGCCCTCCTGTTCCTGGGTTACTCTGTCTATATGTCGCGCAGGGGTGGTGGTTATATCAACCACGATGCACATTTTTGGGGAGCGTTGTTTGGTATCCTGTTCACCATCGCCGTCAAGCCCCAGGTGGTAGGCATTTTCCTGGAAGAACTATCCCACCCGCATTTCAATATTTAGCAGTCGCCTGGTTCGGGAAGTGATTTTGAAACGATCGTCGATGCGCTGACCCAGCACCCATACAATCCGGCTCCCGGATTCCAGCACCCAGATCTTTTCCTTGTCGGTCTTCGAGAGTTTATTGTCGATCAGCAGCCGCGCAATTTTTTTCTTTTTCCGCATGCCCAGGGGATAAAAATAATCTCCCTGTTTCCATTTGCGCAACATAAGAGGAAATGAAATAAGGTCGGCATCGAGCTGGGCCATATGGTTGACAGTTGACAGTTGACAGTCGACAGCAGGAATAACCGAAAAATGAAGTTGAAAACCCGGACCGGCAATATTTTTTTGGCCCTCCTCGATCAGGATATTTTGCGCGGCTTTGGTATTGTGGGGAGCAATGATCAGCCACTGTCGGTTTTTAATGATGCGATGCGTAGGCGATTGGATGTATTTTCCAGACGCGCTGTCCAGCAAGTCCATCAATTCACCGGTTTGTGAAGCAGTAAACCCAAATTCCCGGATGATTTCATAGCCGATGCTGCGCCGGCCCTCCAACTGCTTCAATTTCAAAACAGGTATATGCACTTCGTTGCCCACTCTTGTCAGCAGTTTTTTCTTGTGCCGCTCAATGGATTGACGATACAATGCTTCTATATCGCGGAAGCGCTCCAAATTATCGGCAAGGTTGGCGACCGCCCCGGGAAAAATCTCGCGGACCGTGGGAATCAGGTTGTGTCTAAAATAATTCCTCGAGTAGTCGTCCCCGACATTGGAACTGTCTTCTACCCAGGATAGCTTATTGCCTGAGGCAAAATGCAACAGCGCTTCCTTGTACGCAAACAACAGGGGGCGAAGGATCCTGCCCTGCCTGGGCAGCATGCCCCGTAAGCCGTTGATGCCGGTTCCCCTGAAAAAATGGAAGAGCAGGGTTTCGATGTTGTCGTCGAGATGATGGGCAGTGAGGAGGTAGTCCGGCGTCAGGTTGAAGCGGTTCGCCCGGTCCGCGGACTTTTCATCCAGCAGTTGCCCGAACCAATCGTATCGCAGCGTCCTGGCTGCCACCTGTACGGAGCACTTATGCGTGTTGGCATACGTAGCCGTCTCAAATCTTTTGATCCTCACTTCTGTATTGAACTTTGTACCCAGCGCCCGGACAAAATTTTCATCCCGGTTGCTCTCCTCACCCCTGAGTTGAAAATTGGCATGGGCAATCACGAACCGGAATCCAGCCAGGTGGCATAGCTCACACAATACTACCGAGTCCACGCCACCACTAACAGCGATCAATAGTTGATTTTTTGGCAGGGGAAGTTTTTCCCTGTCGATGAATGCCCTGAAGCGGGCGAGTAAGTCCATATCGCTTGATCCGGTCATAATCGGCTCCTGTCAACCCATGCATGGGTTGGCAAAACAGTTCCTGGTCCCTGTTAAAAAATCAGGTCCTCATAAGCGACCTGTAATTCATTATACGCATGTTGGTCGCCGGTCCGCTTAGCCGCCGCCATTCCCCTGTTAAACCATTCAATGGCCGAAGGGATATCGCCGGTTTGCACCAACAGTTTCGCCAGGTGATAATAGGATCCTATATAATCCGGGTCCCGGTGTAAGACCGTTTCAAAAAGCGTCCGTGCGGTATGATCATCCCCTGCCTTGATGTATTCCAGTGCCAGCGCATGTTGCAGGAAACTATCCTCCGGGCTCGCGTCCAGCATTTCCTTCAATTTTTCAATCCTGTCCATACCCTTCCGAATATTTTTTGTATTTCCTGATCA
>DATJYH010000198.1:0-3669 GCA_035499675.1 Puia sp. | reverse complement strand
GGCCTTACGCCTGTTCATACTTTACGCAGTTTTTTATCATGAACGAACCTATAGTCCCGAGATTTCGTGTAAGATAAAATAAAATCCTTAGCGGTGAAAGCGGCGAATGCAGGGAAGATGTCGATTCTGGATCCGGTTCGGTCAACTATTTTACGCCGTTTTTGTCCACCGCAAGTACGGTGCGCGCACCCAGGTCACGGGCAATACGCATTACGGCCACAATGTCTTCCACCGGTACTGTTTTGTCGGCATTGATAACGATCGAAGGCTGATCGGTTTCTTTGGCAAGAAATGGTTGCAGTTTTGCTTTCAGTTCGTCCAGTGTTACCGGGGTGGTACCCACAAAGAAATGTTTATTGGCGTCAATCGAAACCACCACCGTCTGCTTGGCCTTGGTATCACTTTTTGCCTTGGGCTGCGACAGACGGATAACATTCGGATTGGCCAGGGTGGAAACAATCAGAAAGAACAACAGCAAAATAAACAGGATATCATTCAGCGGACCGGTGTGGACCTCGGCTTCTTCCCTATGTCGTCTTTTAAGATTCATCGGATCAATTTTGTTTGACCTGGCAGTTTTTAACGGGTTGGTTCCTGCAGCACGTCTATGAATTCCGCGCTGGCGGCCTCCATTTTGTTGGTTGTTTTATCAATCTGGGAATTCAGGTACCGGTAACCTACATACGCAATTATACCGATGATCAGCCCGGACGCCGAGGATATCATCTTTACATATATCCCCCCGGCAATATTGGAAATGCTGTATTCACCCGTGGACGCAATGCTGTAAAACAACTGGAACATACCCACAATAGTACCCAGGAAGCCGAACAGCGGGGCGATATACCCAATGACCGACAGGATGGACACATTGCGCTCCATCTTATACAATTCCAGCCTTGCCACATTTTCCATGCTCCGCTCGATGGCGTCGATGGGTTTTCCGATGCGTTGTATGCCCTTGTCAATGATCCGCGCTACGGCCGTGTTGGTGTTTTTGGCAAGACTCCTGGCTGCCGTCACATTCCCGGAAACAATATGGTCACGGATAATATTCATGAAATTTTCATCCAGCTTGGAGGCCTTGTTGATGGCAATCACGCGCTCCACGAAAAAGAAGATAGCTATTACCAGCAGGAGCGCCAGGGGTATCATCAGTGGGCCGCCTCTTTGCAGGATATCCCATAAGCTTTCTTTTTGCTGGGCCGACGACAGGGCCACCCGCGCCAGGCTGTCCTTGATACGCGTGGAGTCCATCAACACCTGCAGGAAAAATAATTTCATCCGTGATATTTTAAGCGTTAAAAATAAAGATTTACAGCTATAACTACCTGCAACGTATTTTATTATTTAACAAAATGCTAAATTATAGTTCACAGGTTACAGACGACAGTGAACCGACGTTGGTTCAACAGGCCTGGGATTTATCCGTATCGCATATCACGCTACCCGGCTCCCGACCCGGACGCCCCCGCTAGTTCCCAGTATGTTTCAGCAACAGCGCCTGTATCTGCTGCATACTCCTCTCCATTCCTTCGGCGCTTCCGTCCAGGAAAATGACATTGCCCTTGCCCACCTCGGCAAAGTTCTTGATCGCCTCCGTCCACATGCTGAATAGAATTACATTGGTATCCAGGTTGGCTTTCTTCATTTGTTCGGCCGCTTCACTCATGCCACGCGCCACTTCTTCACGAAATAACGCTACCCCCTGCCCGCGAAGTCGTGCCGCCTCCTTTTCCGCCTCAGCGGAAATTTTGATGGCATTCCCTTCTGCCTCTGCAGCCTTGGTTTTGGTGATGAGCAGCGCCTGGCCTTCGTTTTCGGCCGCCGCTTTCAGGTTATTGCTCGCCACCACCTTGCTCATGGAATCAATGATGGCCTGGTCGAAAGTGATGTCATTGATCTGCAGGTCGAGGAGATGATATCCCCAGTCCTCCAGCGAGTGATCGATCTGATCCTTTACAAACTCAACGATCTCTCTCCTGAGTCCGAGTATCTCAGCCTGTTTCTTGGTAGCCACGAAAGACCGGATGCTTCCCTCGATGGTACGTGTGAGTGCCTGCATGAGGTCCCTCTCGCTGATAAATTTGAAGGCTACTTTTTGCACCGTTGCCTCCTCTGCATTCTGTACAGCATACAATAACATGCTTTTGAAATAAACATTTGCCTGGTCGGAGGTTACGGCCTGGAATTCCAATTCGACAGACCGGTTTTGAATACTGATCCGCTTGTACACCTGTTCGAAAAAGGGAATCTTAAAATTCAACCCCGGACGCAGGATGCGCCTGTATTTTCCAAACATGGTGATCACGTTCACATAACCCTGGTTAACGGTCACCAGTCCGCTAAATACAAAAAGGATCACCAAAAGGACCCACCAATAACTATAAAACCATTCCATATATTAAAAAAATTATGGATGAATGTACTACTTTTTGACAGATTACATGGTTCATCTGTTATTATGGTAACTTTGAAACGGGTATCATCATGAATCATTTATACGACGTCATCATCGCAGGTGGTGGCCCCATCGGGCTCGCCTGTGCACTCGAAGCAAAAAAGGCCGGACTGCAGTATCTCATCATCGAAAAGGGTTGCCTGGTTAATTCGCTTTACCACTACCCGACCAACATGACATTTTTCTCCACGTCTGAGCGAATAGAGATCGGTGGCGTTCCATTTGTTTGCACCCATCCAAAACCCAATCGCCCCGAAGCCCTGGAATATTACCGCCGGATTGCCTGCTCCAATGAACTGCAGATCCACCTGCAGGAAGAAGTGATCCGTATACAACCGCTGAATGGGATCTACGAAGTGGTTACAAGCTGGCGACAATACCATGCCAGGAATATAATCATTGCCACTGGTTTTTATGATATCCCGGTGCTCATGGATGTTCCTGGGGAAGACCTGCCCAAGGTATCTCACTATTATGATGATCCGCATTTTTATGCGATGCAAAAAGTGATGGTAGTAGGTGCCAGTAATTCCGCCGTGGATGCCGCACTGGAAACCTGGCGCAAAGGAGCTGAGGTTACGATGGTCGTACGGGGTGAGGGCATCGGCCCCAGGGTTAAATATTGGGTGAAACCGGATATCGAAAACCGGATCAAAGAAGGAAGCATTCGCGCCTTTTTTTCTTCAGGTATAGATGCCATCCGTGAAAAAGAGGTGGATATTCGTACGCCCGGCGGCATTCAAACCATCGCCAATGATTATGTGATTGCGATGACCGGCTACCAACCCAATTTCGATTTCCTGCGGAATGCAGGTATCCAACTGTCCGATGATGAATTACTGCAGCCCATCTACCATCCTGAAACGATGGAAACGAACATGAAAAACATTTACCTGGCAGGGGTTGTCTGCGGCGGTATGAATACGCACGTGTGGTTTATTGAGAACTCGAGAGAACACGCTGTTAAAATTATCAACAACATCAAAAAGATGGAGTAATCTGCGGATGTGCAATTAAGCAAATTCCCAATCAACTTCTCTCTTCCCACACCTGCAGCAGGTAAACAGTCGTTTCCACACTTTTTTGCATGTCCTGAATACTCACATATTCGTGTTTGCCGTGAAAGGCCATCTCCCCGGTAAAGATATTCGGGCAGGGCAACCCCAAAAAGGAAAGGCGCGATCCATCTGTTCCGCCCCTGGCGCTGG
>DATJYH010000197.1:0-6440 GCA_035499675.1 Puia sp. | reverse complement strand
CCCGGACTTTCAGGGCTCCGGGCAATTCTTTCAATGGCATGTAATGATAGGATTCCTTTACACCAAGATCACTCAGCAGGGCTGCCGCATCACTTTCCGCGGTATACCCTCCCATCTCCCCAAATTCAGCTTCCAGCTCCCCGGCGCGGATGCCATCTTCCTCGTTAAAATCAGCTTTGGCATAAATAGCGTCTTTTTCCTGCATGATGTCCCACATTTTCCGGTGGCCGATCATGACAGTATTCAATACGGTATATTCATCAAATTCGAAGTGGTTTTGTTTCAGCACGGCCATGCGGAGACCGGTCGTGATTTCGATTGAACCCTTGGTAGGCTCAATTTCACCGGAAAGAATTTTCAAGAAGGTAGATTTGCCCGCTCCGTTGGCACCGATCACCCCATAGCAATTGCCCTTGGTGAAGGTCAGGTTCACTTCGTCAAAAAGCACTCGCTTTCCAAAGGACAGGGTTACATTATTCACTCTGATCATACAGGCTGCTTATTTTTAAATGAAGCCGCAAAGGTACGACGCAGAATTGCTTCTACCAAGCGAAGGAACAGCATGAATTTGCCCTGCGGTGAAATAGCCTGTCTGCAGGTTGAACGAGGAGTTGGGGGCTTACTTCTCAGAAGTCAATCCCGCCAGCAGGTATTCGGAATTCAGCCGGGCGATGTTTGCCATGGAAATTTCTTTTGGACAAACAGACTCGCAGGCGGTGGTATTGGTACAACTTCCAAAGCCTTCTTTATCCATTTGTGCAACCATGGCCAGGACCCTCGTCTTACGTTCCGGGGCGCCCTGGGGAAGATGGGCGAGATGAGAAACCTTGGCGGAAACGAAAAGCATGGCAGAACTGTTTTTGCAGGCTGCTACACAGGCTCCGCAACCAATACAGGCGGCTGCAGCAAAAGCGGCATCGGCCTTTTCTTTTTCAACCGGCAGCGAGTTGGCATCCACGGCATTGCCGGTATTCACCGATATAAATCCGCCAGCCTGGATAATGCGGTCGAAGGCGGTCCGGTCAACAATAAGGTCCTTTATTACCGGGAAAGCCCTGGCCCTCCAGGGTTCTACTACGATCGTATCTCCATCCTTGTAGGCACGCATGTGAAGCTGGCAGGTGGTGTTGGCATGCCATGGCCCATGCGGTTTTCCATTGATGTACATGGAACAGGTTCCACAAATGCCTTCACGACAGTCGTGATCAAAAGCCACCGGATCTTTTCCCTCCCGAATCAATCGCTCATTGAGCACATCGAACATTTCCAGGAACGACATTTCCGAAGAAATGTCCTGCACCTGATAGGTTTCGAACTGACCTTTTTCATTTTTGTTTTTCTGCCGCCAGACCTTCAGCGTAAGATTCATCGTATAGTGTTCCATAAATGATATTAATATGATCCAGATTGTTTGTTTTGAAGATACAACAGGTAATCGCCCTGTGTGATCACCGTTTTATCATCCGTTTGCCGGTTGAACCAGTAAATCCAGGCCGCTGCTGTGTTTCCATCTTCCAACCGAACATTAATTTCTCTGCGTATAAATTCATCGTCCACATCCTCCTCACCCGAACAGCCCTCATAGTCATCCAGTGTCCCCAGGGTTTTTACAGGATCTTTCAGCAGGAACAAATCACCCCGGATTGTTCCTCCGTTCTTATTTTCAACCGCGCCCGGGTAGCAGCCAAGATCAAATAAAATTCCTTTTATGCCGGCCACACCGATAAACTTCAACTTTTCCTCTATCCCGATCACCGGGTAAGGCCGGTAATCTTTTCGCAGGGTCCCGTATGCAAATAAAAATTGTTGCCGGTCCATTTCCAACAGGATTATTTGTAGCTGCGCTGGCTGGGATGCACCACTTCAAATATCAGGTCTTCTTTATGCAGCGTCCAGTCATGTTCCATTTTGTATTCCCAGGCCGAAACAAAACTATAGTGCGCGTCATCACGTTTGGCCTCGCCTTCCTCTGTTTGCATTTCTTCCCGGAAATGACCACCACAGCTTTCATTCCTGTCGAGTGCATCGAGGCACATCAGCTCGCCAAGTTCTATAAAATCCGCCACCCTGCCGGCTTTATCCAGTTCGGGATTCATTTCGTTCACGGCGCCCGGAATCTTCAGATCGCTCCAGAATTCCTTTTTCAAGGCGCGGATTTCCTGTATCGCTTCCTGTAGTCCGCGTGCATTGCGCGACATTCCGCATTTGTCCCACATGATCTTGCCGAGACGTTTATGAAAACTTTCAACGGTTTGATTTCCCTTGATGTTCATCAACTGCTGTATTCGGTCGTTTACTTTTTTTTCGGCTTCCGCAAACGCTGGATGATCGGTGGGAATCGCATGGGTCCGGATTTCATCGGCCAGATAATTCCCGATGGTATAGGGAATCACGAAATAGCCGTCTGCCAACCCCTGCATGAGCGCGGAGGCGCCGAGACGGTTGGCACCGTGGTCGCTGAAATTGGCTTCGCCCAGGCAATACAAACCGGGGATTGTGGTCATCAGTTCATAGTCCACCCATAATCCGCCCATGGTATAGTGTACGGCAGGATAAATGCGCATCGGCACTTCATAAGGATTTTCTCCCGTGATCTTTTCATACATGTCGAACAGGTTCCCGTATTTCTCTTTGACCACTTCCATACCATGGTGCCTTACTTCTTCCGGCGTTGGATTTTCTATGCCATGCTTGCTGCATTCAATCAATCCATATCTATTGATGGCATCAGCATAGTCAAGATAAACTGCCTGTTTAGATGTGCCCACCCCATATCCCGCATCGCATCTTTCCTTGGCAGCACGGCTGGCCACATCGCGGGGTACCAGGTTGCCGAAAGCAGGATATCTCCGCTCCAGGTAATAATCCCTTTCTTCCTCGGGTATATCAGTCGGTTTGCGCGTGTCATTTTTTTGCTTGGGTACCCAGATACGCCCGTCGTTGCGGAGGGATTCGGACATCAGTGTCAGTTTGGACTGGTAGTCGCCCGACACCGGTATACAGGTTGGATGTATCTGTGTAAAACAGGGATTGCCGAAATAGGCGCCTTGTTTATGCGCTTTCCAGATGGCTGTGACGTTGCAGCCCATGGCGTTGGTAGAAAGGTAGAATACGTTACCGTATCCCCCGGTACATAACAGTACCGCATGTCCGAAATGGCGTTCCAGCGTTCCTGTTACCAGGTTCCTGACAATGATGCCCCTGGCCTTTCCGTCGATCCTTACAATGTCCAGCATTTCGTGCCGGGCGTACATTTTCACATTGCCGAGTGCCACCTGACGTTCCATGGCCTGGTAAGCACCGATCAGCAACTGCTGACCGGTTTGGCCGGCTGCATAAAAAGTGCGTTGTACCTGCGTTCCTCCAAAAGAACGGTTGCTGAGGAGACCTCCATATTCACGGGCAAACGGAACACCCTGGGCCACGCACTGGTCGATGATACTGGTGCTGACTTCCGCCAGCCGGTGAACATTCCCCTCGCGCGCCCGGTAATCACCTCCTTTAATGGTATCGTAAAAAAGCCGGAATACGCTGTCGCCGTCGTTCTGGTAATTTTTTGCAGCATTGATGCCTCCCTGCGCGGCAATGCTGTGTGCACGACGGGGAGAATCCTGGTAACAAAATGCTTTTACTTTATACCCCAACTCTCCCAGGGACGCAGCAGCCGAAGCACCTGCCAAACCAGTCCCTACCACGATCACTTCAAGCTTACGTTTGTTGGCGGGATTTACCAGTTTGACATGCCCTTTGTAATCGGTCCATTTCTGTTCGAGCGGTCCTGAAGGTATTTTTGAGTTCAGCATAACTATAATGTAAAGTCTGAAATAAAACTGAAATTGGTTTGCATGGATGGATCGCACATTTTTTCAATCCACTTTGTGGAGGCTTTCTCCGTTTACATTCCCACCCATCCAAAATATATGGAGACCGGCATCATGGCAAAGGTCAGCGGCACGATGATCGAAAAACCGGCACCCAGCGACTGGATCATTTTCACATAGCGACTGTTGCCCATACCCAGGGTCCTGAACGCACTTTGAAAACCATGCAGCAGGTGATAGGCCAGGGAAATGCAACCCAGTACATATAGTACAACGATGATCGGGTTTTGAAATACGCTGACCATTTCTCCAAAAAGATTATGGTATTCCTTTCCGTCGTAATCCACGGGCTCGAGTTCATGAATATTTGCGATACCGCCCAGGCGGCTCGGTGTCCAAAAATGATAGATATGCATGATCAGGAAAAGCAGCAATAAAGTGCCCAGCAGGCCCATGCTGCGACTGTACCATGCGCTTCCCTGGTTTCCATAAGGGATGGCATAGGCCACTCCCCCTCTTTTTTTCCTGTTTTGGGCGGTCAGTACATAGCCCTGGATAATGTGAATAAAAAACCCGACGAACAGTCCCACTTCGACGATCCGGATCAAAACCGTAGACCCCATGAAATGCGCCGCCTTGTTGAACATTTCACCGCTGTCGTTTGCCCAGATGCAGGCATTGACCCCTACATGCACGATCAAAAAAGTGATAAGAAATATTCCGGTCAGTGCCATCACATACTTTTTACCAATGGGAGAAGTGAAAAAATCAGACCATTTCATACGAAGCTAGAATTGATGACTTGAATGCAATTTGAGACCTGTCACAAAAATAACACAGGAACCGTTTCAAAATTATTTCGTTGCTTTTTTATTTTGATGATTTGGAGCACAGCATTATGAAAGTAAGTGGTTTACCGTAAAATATTGCCGGCAATGCGGTTAAACATCACAGTCAATACGATATTACCGGACACCCTGTCCCCTGTTGACAGCGCGGGACAGCCCGAATCAGGCGGCAAAACCGCTATTTATTATCTTATTATTATCTTAGCCGCTCAAAAACCCGTTGCATGAAGAAAGAAGACGATTTTGAGGCCAACCTGACCGGGGAGGATGGCACCGGTGAAGAGAGCAAAAACAGTTGGTTCAAGCGTATCAAAAAAGGCATTCTTACCAGCACCGCGGAAAAAAAGGAAACTCCGGAGGGGCTGTGGACCAAGTGCCCCAATTGCAATTACATTTGCACGGTTACGGAATTGCGAGAGCATCTTTTTGTATGTCCAAAATGTGATCATCATCACCGGATTGGCAGCGAAGAATATTTTGAGATCCTTTTTAACGACAACCAATACGAAGTACTCTACGAAAATATCCGCTCCAAGGACTTTCTCCATTTTACAGATCTGAAATCTTACCAGAAGAGACTGGAGGAAACATGGGGCAAAACGGATCTTACCGATTCCATCCGCATCGCCACGGGATGGTTGAAGGAGTTCGAGATCGTGATCGGGTGTATGGACTTTGAATTTATCGGGGGTTCACTGGGCAGTGTCATGGGAGAGCGCATATCCAGGGCCGTTGATTATTGCCTGGAACACCAACTGCCACTGATGATCATTTGCAAATCCGGTGGTGCGCGCATGATGGAAAGCGCATTTTCACTGATGCAACTGGCCAAGGTCTCGGGCAAATTATCGCAGATGGCTGAAGCTAAACTGCCCTATATTTCGCTGCTGACAGACCCATCCTTTGGAGGCATCTCTGCATCGTTTGGTATGCTGGGTGATCTGAATATTGCCGAACCCGGCGCCCTGATCGGTTTTGCGGGCCCCAGGGTCATTAAGGAGACCATCAAAAAAGACCTTCCCGAAGGATTTCAGCGAAGCGAATTCCTGCTGGAACACGGATTCCTGGATTTTATCGTGAACAGGAAGGAATTGAAGGGACGCATTGCCACAGTACTTACGTTGTTCAAACACTGATTCCCCTCACCTATTTTACAGAGGAGGTAACCAGCCTCCTCTTTTATTTTCATGAGCGATATCAAAAACAGGCAGGCCTATCACGAGTACTTCATAGAGGATAAATATGTAGCCGGCATGGTATTGGCGGGCACCGAAGTGAAGTCGATCCGCGAGGGCAAGGTCAGTTTTGTAGACAGTTTTTGCCAGTTTCACAAGGGAGAACTCTGGATCAAAAACATGCACATCGCTGAATACCGTTTTGGCACTACCAATAATCATATCGCCGTTCACGACCGGAAACTGCTCCTGACAAAAAAAGAATTGAAAAGGCTGGAAGACAAAACCCGGGAAAAAGGATTTACCATCGTTCCCTTGCGTATCTTTTTCAATGAAAAAGGACTTGCCAAACTGGAGATCGGCCTGGGAAAGGGAAAGAAACTATTCGACAAAAGGGCAACCATCAAACAACGGGATACCGAGAGAGAGATCAAAAGACATCTCGGCTAACCAGGTATCCTGCTTCTCCACTTATACTTTAAGAAGTCCATAACAAAAATTTCAGAAGGGTCGTATAATGATTGTTCCCATCCTGCGTTAATTAGTTTTCATGGCGATAAGCTCCTTATGACCCCCTGTATGTCATGGCTTTGGCC
>DATJYH010000196.1:0-4774 GCA_035499675.1 Puia sp. | reverse complement strand
ATATTCAAAAAAGATTTATTTCAAATGCCTCTCACGAGTTATCCACTCCGTTGACATCGGTTTCAAGCCAGCTGGAGGTTACGTTACAGAAAGAGAGGAATGTGGCCGAATACCAGCGCGTACTTCGTTCTATCAGCGAGGATGTGATGCAGATGCGTCAGCTTACGCGGAGCCTGCTGGAGATCGCAAAGGCCGACTCACACGGCAATATCGAATTGTCTGAAGTCAGGATCGATGAGGTGCTGCTCAAAATAACCGCTGAAGTCAGGAAAATCAACAGCGATTATAAGGTGGAACTTTTTTTTGGAGAGTTTCCTGATCACGAAACGGATTGCGTGGTTTTCGGGAATGTGGAGCTCTTGCACAGCGCCATTATGAACATCGTGGAAAACGGATGTAAATATTCGCCCGACAAATTTTCCCGGGTCAACCTGTCGTTTGCCAATCATCGTGTATACATCAGCGTTGCTAACAAAGGTCATGTAATTGTGGCGGAGGAAATCCAGAAAATATTCCAACCCTTTTACCGCGGCGGCAACGCAAAAGATTATAAGGGCTTTGGTCTTGGGTTGGCACTTGCAAAAGGCATTACGCGCCTGCACAAAGGCACATTGGAAGTGGAGTCAGACCAGGAAACAGGCACTGTTTTTACGATGGAGCTCCCTTCCTATAGCACCTTTCAGATAAGCGGGTAATTTTAATCGCATTTTAATTTCACTTTAATGCCGGTTTAATTCCATGACATTAGTTTTGAAATGCATCCCGGACAAGAGTAGGCGAGGTGTGGAACTAAGCGCAACCACGAAAGAAGCTCTATAATGTTGAGCAGCAGTTTTTGGTTAATTATGCATCCAGGATCCCCTCTTCTGCGGGGATCCTTTTTTTGCGGTTATTTTTATCTGTTATGGACAAGCCGGTGACAACAGCAATGAATGGATATGCTTATCCTCATTTTGTATGCAGGGTATGCGGGTCACCACTTTATTGTACGGATCATGGCAATCATGAACTTACTTATCACTGCTCTTCACCGGAAGCCCGGTTTTGGGTATACGAAAGGGGAACAGCGCAACAGGTCGAGGCGCTCACACATTGGGAACAATCCAAAATAGAATTTTACCCGGAAAAAGGGGAGATAGACGCAGGCGACTCCTGACCAATACCCGTTTCGTGTTTACACAGGGCAATTTAATCCGGTTTTAATTTCCTTTTAATGCCGGTTTAATACCGGGGAGATATCTTTAAAGAAGACCGGAATTTCAAACGGGTACAAATTTGTTTTCCGGGGCGGAACAAGATCGCCGCGAAGTTGGCAGGACGGCAGGATTATCGTAAAGAATCGTTCAAACATAATAGCACTTTACCTGGCTTGTCATAGTCCTGCTCTCTTCGTGGCTCAATAACAGCCGGTTATCGATACAAGCAAACTGGACTGGAGCAAATAAAGATTGCCAACATCATTTAAAATCGGAAACATTGTTTAAGAACATACTTGTTCCGTTTTACGTTTCAGGTGGTTCACCCCCGGAAACGGATAAAGCCATTGAGATCGCAAATACCTTGCAGGCGAACCTGCATATTTTGTACGTTGCCGGCGAGCGAAGACATTTACCCATTGCCAGAACCTTGTCCGCTTTGTCTTTTTACAGGAAGGGGCCTGTTGCCGAGAAATTCAGGCAGCCTGATTTCCGTGGCGGCCAGGCAACCTCGCTGCACCCCGCTCTTTCCTTTTATTTTAACGTCCGCCATGAAGAGTTCAGGAAAGCGGTAGTCACTTATTGTTGGAAAAATGACATTGACCTGGTTTTGTTTTTCAGCGATCATGCCGGTTATGTTGAAAAGCTGAGACAACATTTCAGGGTCAATGCCATCTCCGGGAAACTGGACTGTCCGGTACTTTTCGTCCATCCATGGCAGGGTATTTTTAATATCCGGAATATCGTGATCCCCATCGGGAATTTCCTGCCCATCCGAAGACTGATCTTTGCCTCCTATCTTGGAAAGATATTTCATTCCAGGATTCACCTGGTGGCGTTGAGAGGAGGTCTTTTTAACCCAGGCAGCGGAAACTGTCAATGTATCGACAAGGCCTATCACATTTTGCAGCGGAATACAAATCTGCCGGTTGAGTACAACACCATCGAAGGGCGTAATATGGAGGAGGCGTTATTCCGGTATGGGAAAAAAATACAGGCAGACCTCATTCTTACCAATCCTGACGACGACTCGGTGCTCAGTTCCCTGCTAAAGGGAATTGCTAAAAAACATGATACCCATCTTACCGGTATATCAACGCTCACCGTGAGGATGCTGTAATCCTGACAACAAAGTTTTGATTAGGGAATATCAGTTGTTTTTGGTTAAGTAGTAACCAATCCATCACCCGACCCCTGTTTTTACAGGGGTTTTTTTGTCGGGGATCATGCCATACTGATTTCTGATAATTTCCTGACTGTTATTTCCCGGGGAGGCAGCATTAGAGCGGATCATACTTACTTTGCCGGTACCAAATACAAAATGGATGTTTTTTACTCAGGGAATTCAATCGAATCCAGGTTTCTATTTTTTTGACCACAGGTTTTGACAAGGATTCGTGAACAGGTTGCCGGCCGGATGTTTGCAGCAACCGTTCTTCTTTTCGCGGCAATTCAAAAACTTTTGCAGAAGGAAGTGACTTCATGTGATTCAGATTTACACGGTTCCAGCAAATAATCAGTCAAACTGGTTTTCCCATTCGCTACAGGAAGGCGTCAGATTTTCTCCGGCAAACAGCAGTAAAAATTGTGTTGGTTGGAAAGAGATGGAATGAAAGGTAAAGCTACATGGATATGGGGAACCACCCAAACATCATTGATTAAAATACTATTAAAATTTCTATTGCCCCCTGGGGAACAGACATATTTTATCAACCGAAAAAATGTCACATGGCATGACGTTCATGCATACCTGCGCTGGCCGTCCCGATTTCAGGACGATGGCTCCCTGTTTCAGGTCAGGGGGACTGATGCCGGCGATTTTCCAAAAAGGTTGTGAACCAAAAGAATTCCCGCCCCAACCGTAATAGAAACATCGGCCATATTAAAAATACCTGTCTGAAAAATTCCAAATTGTATGTGTAGAAAATCGGTCACGGAACCATGCGCAATCCTGTCGAAAATATTTCCGATCCCTCCGCCCACAATAAAGCAAAGCCCCGTCAGCACTCCACTGGAGATGCGCCGCCGGGTCAACAGGTAGATGAGTACGATGATGAGACCCAGCAGGGGCAGGAAGGCCAGGGCAATTCCGCGGACCGATGCAGGTAATCCGTCGCCCATGCTCAGAAATGCGCCGGGGTTTTCAACATTGGACACAGTGATATGGTGGTTGAGCAGCTGAATATTGTCGTTAAAGCCCACGGTTTGCCTGATGATACTTTTAGAAACCTGGTCACAGCCAATATTGGCTGTAACAAGAAGCAGAATGGTTAAGATTTTCAGGATTCGCGGTGAAATCATAACGAAACAGGGTTGGGTGGATCTTATGCAGGATTAAATATACCCTGCTTTCAATTAAATGACACTCCGTTCCTAAGGTTTTAACTTTTTGCCATCCCCGGTTTTTTACCGGCGAATGAAAATGCTGCTGGGCGGATATATTATGAAAATGGTTACTTTTATTTATGCGGGTATTTAAATGCCAGCTGTTTAATTGCTCCAAACATGTTCCCATCTATAAACTTACCAACATGAAAAAATTGATCGGCATACTGCTGCTGCCCGTTCTGGCAATGGGCCAAAAAAATGAGTCCAGGCTGCTTGACCAATATATGCAGGCGCAGGCCAGCGTAAAGCAATTCAGCGGAACGGTCCTTGTTATCCGGCACGATCATGTTTTATTGAAGGCTGCCTATGGACTGGCCGATCGGGAATGGAATGTGGCCAATACTGTCCAGACAAAATTCCGGATTGGTTCAATTACCAAACAATTTACAGCCGCCTGTATCCTCCAGTTGGTGGAGCAGGGGAAGCTGAACCTCGACGACAGGCTCAGCAAATTTATCCCCGGTTTCCCCAAAGGCGACAGTGTCAGCATTGACATGTTACTGAACCACACATCCGGTATCCCCAGCTATACCAGTCAGCCCGACTTTGGAAAATACAGCCGGCTTTCACTCAGCAAGGATTCGATGATCAGTTATTTTAAAAACAGGCCCTATGATTTCCCTCCGGGAACAAAATTCCAGTATGATAATTCCGGGTATTTTTTATTGGGGTATATCATCGAAAAAGTCAGTGGCGAGTCCTATGAATCGTACCTGCGGGGACATATCCTGGATGTGCTGGGAATGAAAAATACCGGCGCCGACAGACTGGACAGTATTTTGCCATGGCGGGCGAGAGGGTATACCCGCAATCATCAACAATTTTTTAATGCCCCATATATCAGTATGGACTGGCCGTTCAGCGCAGGGGAACTCTATTCAACCGTAGAGGACCTCTATACCTGGGACCGGTCACTATATGGCAACCGGGTTCTTACGGCTGCTTCCAGGGAAAAGATGTTCCGGCCTGGCAAGGGGAATTACGGGTACGGCGTTTTTATCGACTCGGTGGAAAAACATTTTCGCATTTCGCATGGAGGCAGTATTCCGGGTTTTGTCAGCAAGATAGACAGATACGTGAACGACGATATCTGTATTATTATATTGTCCAACGATGAGGCGGCAACGGATTTTATCAGTCTTGCTTTGGCAGATATTCTTTTTGGTATTCCGGTTGAGGTTGCCTATCAG
>DATJYH010000195.1:0-2941 GCA_035499675.1 Puia sp. | reverse complement strand
GGATGAAAAACGCGGGCTGCTGTTTGCGCCTACCGGCTCGGCTTCCTTCGATTTTTACGGTGGAAAACGCAAGGGAGCAGGACTGTTTGCGGACTGCCTGATTGCACTCGATGCGGCTACAGGCCAGTACAAATGGCATTTCCAGGATGTACATCATGATGTTTGGGACAAGGACCTGCCAACGGCGCCGGCGTTGGTTACGGTAACAAGGGACGGGAAACAGGTTGATGCGGTAGCACAACCCACCAAGACCGGTTTTGTTTTTCTGCTTGACCGGGAAACCGGTAAGCCGCTTTTCCCGGTGGAAGAAAGACCGGTCCCCACCGAAACGGAACTGGCGGGTGAAAAAATATTTCCGACCCAGCCCTTCCCCACGCTCCCCAAATCTTTTATGCGGCAAGGCTTCTCCGACAGCGATCTCAATACACTGTTGCCGGACAGTTCCTACCAGGATATCAAAAAAAGATTGGCTGGTTATAAGTCGGGACATATTTTCAACCCACTCTCCAGGGAGGGTACCATTGTGTTCCCCGGCCTCGACGGTGGAGCAGAATGGGGAGGTTCCGCCTTTGATCCTGCTACGGGCCTGCTGTATGTCAATGCCAATGAAATCCCCTGGGTGCTGACCATCGTAGACAAGAACTGGAAACAGCCCGCCAACGAACATTACCTGCAAGCCGGCACGAGGCTGTACGCACAGCATTGCGCGGTCTGTCATGGACCGGACCGAAAGGGCAGCGGCAATTATCCATCCCTGTTAGATGCCGACAAAAAATACGACCAGGGTCAGTTCCAGGCCCTGCTGCTGTCGGGGAGAAGGATGATGCCGGCTTTCAAACAACTGCGGGACGAGGAACGGAATGCCATTGCTTCCTTTATACTTAACATCAAATCCCAACAGCGGAAAAAATTTGTGGTTCCGCCCACGCCGGTAGACAGCTTCCGCCAGTTGCCTTATGACATCACCGGGTACAACAAGTTTGTCAGCAAAGAAGGGTATCCCGCCATCAGGCCGCCCTGGGGCACGTTGAACGCCGTGGACCTCAACAGCGGGGACATTGCCTGGCGCATACCATTGGGGAGTTATCCTGAATTCGCCAAAAAAGGCATTACCACCGGGACCGAGAATTACGGAGGACCTGTTGTAACCGCGGGCGGTTTGGTATTTATCGCCGCCAGCAGTGACGCAAAGATCAGGGCCTTCAACAAAAGGACCGGAAAACAGCTGTGGGAATACGATCTGCCCGTGCCCGGATTTGCCACTCCCTCGGTATATTCCGTTAACGGCAAACAGTATCTCGTAATAGCCTGTGGCGGCGGAAAACTGCGAACGGCCTCCGGGGACGCCTATATTGCTTTTGCCCTGTCTGCGCAGTAAACCCTCCCGGGTGGAATTTCTGAAGATTGGTTAAATTTACTGGTTGATGTCCGCTATGGCCCCGTGGTCTGTGCGCCGGAAAAGCTATTTGAAAATGTATTGTTTACCTTAACCTAATTGTATGCAAGCGTCCAATACTTCTTTTGCAGGATCCATCCCGTATACATATGACCGTTATTTAGGACCCATGTTGTTCGAGCCTTACGCGGAAGACCTCGTATCCCGCGTGGACCCATCGGCCGCGTTGCATGTGTTGGAAATTGCCTGCGGGAGCGGCATTGTCACCCAACGCCTGGTTAAAACACTGTCGCCTTTCTCCACCCTGATCGCCACGGACCTCAATCCCGACATGCTTTCCGTTGCAAGGAAGAGGGTGCCCGATCAACACCTGGAATGGATGGCTGCGGATGCACTGGATCTGCCTTTTCCGGATTCAAGTTTTGACCTGGTGGTTTGCCAGTTTGGTTTTATGTTCATGCCCGACAAAGCACGGGCCTTTGCTGAAGTCTGCCGGGTATTGCAACCCGGGGGCAGGTTGCTGTTCAATACCTGGGATAAACTTGCCAACAACCCGGTATTTGACCTGGCCCATTCGATTGTGGCCAATTTTTTCCCGGATAATCCTCCGCAATTTTACCAGGTGCCCTTTTCTTTTTATGATGAGCAACTCATACATGAACTGCTGAACGCTGCCGGCTTCCGGAACAGCAGGATACATTTGCTGCAAAAAGAATCCTTAAGCCCCTCCGCAGCGGACGCCGCCCGCGGCGTGGTGGAAGGCAATCCCATCCTGACGTTTATTCAGCAGCGGGATGCTTCCATGACCGACCTTCTTCGAGACGAGGTGGAGCATGCCCTGTCCGCCCGGTTTGGAAACCGGCCGATGAAGGCCCCCATGCAGGCCTGGGTAGGCGAAACAAGAAAATGAGAAATCGTTATACCTGCCCCCATGACCAATTCTTATATCTCCCTGCTCAAAACTGCGTGGATCTATGCTCAAAAGGAACGCGGGCGGTACGTGGTTGTTTATTTTCTCTTTTTGCTGTCCAATGTAGCCGGTTCTGTACAACCCATTATACTTGGATGGTTTATCGACAAAATTCAAAAGGATAGCATGCATGTGCTTTCCTATGCGATGTTGTATGTGGGTTCTTTTGCCGGCCTGAAACTCCTGGAGTGGTGTTTTCATGGCCCGGCCCGTGTGATGGAAAGGCAACTGGCATTCAACCTCAGCAGAAATTTTTTGCAGGAAAGATATCACCAGGCGTTGCATCTCCCGGTGAAATGGCACCAGGACCATCACAGTGGTGCCAGCATCAACAGGATCAGGAAAGCTTATGAGGCGCTGAAAAGTTTTTTTGACGGCGGGTTCATGTACATACATGCCCTGTTGAAATTTTTTATTTCATTTGGCGCCATGATTTATTTCTCCCCGCTGTTTGGGAGCATTGGCGTATTGCTGGGGTTGCTCATCGTTTTTGTGATCTTCAAATTCGACAAACCCATCATCCGGACCCAGGAAGCCATCAACGAAAATGAACACCTGGTTTCCGCTACCCTTTT
>DATJYH010000194.1:0-12263 GCA_035499675.1 Puia sp. | reverse complement strand
TGTCCTCTCCCAAAAACCGGTCGTCCACTTCTCCGGTCATTGCGCGGCTCCGGCGGCTTAAGTAATTGGCGAGTCCTACGCCGACGGCAGGTGGCAATATGCCAAACAACCATTGGCAAAACTTATTCCGGAAAATTTTTTTGATAAACTTATAGCCATGATCGCCCGGGCCAAGCCCATCCCCATGCCCTACCAGGAATTTTTTTTCGTTCCAGGTAAATGTCTGTGGCTCATGGTACACAGGTATGTTTAATTCCTCTTCAAAATACCCGCTCATCCACATATCATGATTGCCTACAAAAAAGCGAATGCCAATACCGCTGTCGGTGATCTCTGCCAGCTTGCCGAGTATACGCACAAAACCCTTTGGAACAACGGTCCGGTATTCATACCAAAAATCGAAAAGATCGCCTACGATGATGATCTCCGCAGCGTCCTTCCTGATCTCTTCCAGGAAGCGGATGATTTTTTTTTCCCTATCCAGGCTGATGAAGTGATCCGGCGCACCCAAATGAAAGTCGGATAAAAAATAGATTTTCCTGCCCTGGGGAATTTGCATCACCAAATATAACCATATGCGCTGTTTTTTGGAGGAAGGTAATTCAGGCGGCAGGTTTTTCATCTACCAGGAACAGGTATACTTCCCTGGGGCCATGCACGCCTACCACCAGCGTTTTTTCAATATCGGCGGTACGGCTGGGGCCCGTGGCCATGGTGATGAGCGAGGGGAGATGAATGCCATATTTTTCCTTCATTCGTTGCATGGCATCTTTGATGTCGTACACCAGTTGATGGGTATAGGCAATACAAATATGCACCGGCGCATATACACTTACGGTACGACCGCTTTGCTGGGCGGAACTCATGAGGATGCTGCCCGTCCTGGCAATCAGGAGCTCGCAGGAGGTGATGGCCGCGTTGCAGCCGGCCAGGTCACTGTCGGTCAATGCGGGGAATTCCGCAGCCGGTAAAACAGCCCTGATGCCATCTTCCCGGCAAAACAATTTATTCCATTGATTGGCAGCCACCAGGTTTTTAAGCCCGTTGATCAGCTCATCATGGTTGACACAAAACACAAATTTGCCCTGGAGTTTGCTGAACTGTTCGGCGAATTCGATCTCCGGTTCCTGGTGGGGGGCTGTGAAAACGGGGCTGTTCCCCTCGCTGTGGGGAAAAGGAAGAGGCGTTGAGAGTGTCAACGCCTGTCTTATTTTTTTTAGAATATTTTCTTTTGCTGTCGATACTTTCATGGCATTACTTGACGCCTTCGGTAGCGGGCGGATTCACGCTGGCACCGGTAGGACTGCCGTTTTCAGCCACCCTGTTTTCTTCATGATTTTCATGTTCAGATACATCCAGGGCCCTCTTTTCCTCGTAAGGGCGTTTCCCGATCAGCGATTCCACATCGCTCTGGAATAACACTTCCTTTAACAGCAGGGCTTCAGCCAGCTTTTTGACCTCCGTCGATTTCCGGGTAAGCAGGTCCTTGGTATGTACGTAAGCCTTGTCGATCAGCTTGCGCACTTCCTCGTCGATCAGCATGGCTGTTTCTTCAGAATAAGGTTTGGTAAACGCGTTTTCCTGTGCGGGATCATAAAAACTCACATTCCCCACCTTATCGTTCATGCCGTAAACCGTTACCATGGAATAAGCAATCCGGGTGACCTGTTGCAGGTCATTCTGTGCACCCGTGGATATTTTGCCGAAATTCAGCTCTTCGCTGGCGCGGCCGCCGAGGGTCATACAGATCTGGTCAAACAACTGGTCCGTATTGTACAGGTACTGTTCCTTGGGCGTATACTGAGCATATCCCAACGCCGCCACTCCCCTCGGAACAATGGTTACTTTTAATAACGGGTAGGCATGCTCGAGGAACCATCCGCAAATGGCATGGCCCGCTTCGTGATAGGCAATGATCTTTTTTTCTTCGGGGGAAATGATCTTGTTCTTTTTTTCAAGCCCGCCGATGACCCTGTCCACCGCATCCTGGAAGTCTTCCATTTCCACGGTTTCCTTTCCCTTTCTGGCAGCGATCAGCGCGGCCTCATTACAAACATTGGCGATGTCGGCGCCTGCAAACCCGGGGGTTTGTTCCGCCAGTTTATGGATGTCGAGTTTAGCGGATATTTTAATGGGCTTGAGATGCACTTTAAAGATGGCCTCACGTCCCTTCAGATCGGGTTTGTCGATGGAAATCTGCCGGTCGAAACGTCCTGGTCTCAGCAGGGCGCTGTCCAGCACATCCGGCCTGTTGGTAGCAGCGAGAATGATGATACCGCTATCGCCGCCAAAACCGTCCATTTCCACCAGTAACTGGTTCAGCGTACTTTCCCTTTCATCGTTGCTCATGATCGCATTCTTACCACGGGCGCGGCCGATGGCATCAATTTCATCGATGAATATTACACAGGGTGCTTTTTCCCGGGCCTGTTTGAACAGGTCGCGTACGCGGCTGGCACCCACGCCCACAAAGAGCTCCACAAAATCGGAACCGCTCATCGAAAAGAAAGGCACCTGTGCCTCGCCGGCCATAGCCTTGGCGAGGAGCGTCTTACCCGTTCCGGGAGGACCCACCAGCAGGGCGCCCTTGGGTATCTTACCGCCAAGCGCAGTATATTTTTTAGGATTTTTCAGGAAGTCGACGATCTCCATCACTTCTACCTTGGCCTCATCAAGCCCGGCCACATCGTTAAACGTGATATTGACCTTGGTACCCTTGTCGAACAGGGTGGCCTTTGATTTGCCGATGTTGAAGATCCCTCCGGGTCCGCCGCTTCCACCCTGTCCACCCATTTTACGCATCAGCATGATCCATATCAGCAATATGATGAGGATGGGTAAGATGATTTGAAGCAGGGGTGCAAACCATTCTCCTTCCTGAACAGAGGAATAGGGCACTTCCAGGGATGGGTTCTTGGCAAAAAAATCGTTTAGTCTCTTTTCAAATTCATCGATCTTGGTGACCTGGAATTCAAAGTGTGGTCCCTCTGTCTTGGACAGGGGATAATTTTTACCAAGTTTGTCGCGGTAATAGGGTTTGTCGAGACTATCCTTTTTAATATACACCCTTACCAGGTTCTTATTGGTTACCAGCACCAGTTTGGCAACATCTCCCTTTTCCAGCATATTATTGCGGAATTCCATTTCGGAATCCAGGTGGTGGGCATCGGGTGTAAATCCATAGTAATTAAAAGCAATCAGCACCGCTGCGATGATCCCCCATACCCAGTAAATACTGAATTTGGGACCTTTCCTTGGGTTGCCGCCTTCGTCCTCTCCCCTGGGTCTGAACCTTGGAAAATTGCTTTTATCGTTTTGTTTCATGTTTTCCTGTGGCATGTGATAATACGTCTTCGGTGATTCTTTTATTTATTGTAAAATGATTATCTGGTAGAAAAGTTCAAAAAAACCGGTTAAACCGCTTACCCGGCGTGTTCCTGGAGAAGTCCGTCGCTCCACATTTCTTCCAGTTTATAAAAACGACGGCTTTCGGGAAGCATTACATGAACCACCACATTAATATAATCAATGATGACCCACTGCAACGCCTGGATGCCTTCATGTCTGTAAGACATTTCGCCGCAAATGTTCTTTATATTCTCCTCGACAAAATCCGCGATTGCTCTGATTTGGGTGTGGCTGCCAGCCTCGCAAATGATGAAGAAGTCCGCAACGGCTTCATGGATGTTGCGGAGGTCAAGTGAAACTATGTTTTCGCCCTTTTTTTCCTGGATGGATTGTATGATGGTTTTAAATATTTTCGAATGCTTCGATAACCGTGCTGCTCTTTTTGCTTTTCTGGCAGCCAGCATAGACAGTTGTTCCAATAATCAAAATGTTTTGATGATAAATGGTTTTTGAAAGTGTGAAGTCAGCATGAGTTCCAAGGCCCCTCTTCCTTTTACCTGCCTTCGGGCGGCATTTCGTCTTTTTGTCAGCGCTTTACCGGCTGTCCGGATTTGTTACGGTTTTGAACTACTTGTCCTAATTTCGCACTGCTCAAAAATAGTAATCTTTTGCCACATCCCGCCATCAACCTTTCGGCGGAAAGACATTTCCAGCCCGTCGGCCATCAGCTCGTGGAATTGAAGTCCGTGGATAGCACCAACAACTATGCCATGGCAAAGGTTCACGCCGGTCTGGCCGCGCACGGCAGCGTTTTTACCGCTTATGAGCAAACCGCCGGCAAAGGACAGCGTCATAAGAAATGGACCAGTTCACCCGGTAGGAACATCACCATGAGCATTGTGCTGGAGCCGGTTTTCCTTCCCCCGGCACAGCAGTTCGCCCTCAGTGCCTGTGTTGCTCTTGCCTGTTATCATTTCCTGAAAAAATATATTCCGGAAGGACTATCCATAAAATGGCCAAACGATCTGTACTGGAATGACAGAAAGGCAGGGGGCATCCTGATTGAAAGTATTTTGAAGGGCAACCAGTGGCTGACCGCCGTGGCTGGTATCGGCATCAATGTGAACCAGGTCCGCTTTCCGGAAGGCGCTGTCAACCCGGTTTCTTTAAAACAAATTACAGGAAAGGATTTCGACCTGCGCAACCTGATCGGTTCATTGTGTGCGGCTGTTGAAGAAAAATTTACCGAACTGAGGACCGGCAGCGCCGCGCAGATCCTTGACCAATACAACCAGGTTTTGTTCATGAGAGGAAAAACAGCGCGTCTGCGAAAGGGTTCCGTTGTTTTTGAAACCCGGATCAGGGAAGTGAGTCCGGGCGGGCAATTGATGACCACCGACCAACTGGACCGCTCCTTTGATTTTGGGGAAGTGGAATGGCTGCTATAACCTGTAGGACGTCATCCTTTCTTCCATGACTTTAGGATCTCTTCTGCGTGTGCCTTGTTTTTTGGTTTCAGGAAAATATGCCGGATGATCCCCTTTTCATCGATCACAAACGTGGTGCGGTGCACGCCCATGTAATGACGTCCGAACATTTGCTTTTCGCCCCACACGCCATATTGGTCGATGATCTTATGGTCAGCATCCGCCAATAGGGTAAACGGCAGACTAAATTTCTTTTCAAACTTCAGGTGACTTTTTTCGGAATCGGGGCTCACTCCCAATACTTCGAAACCCTGTTTTTTCAGGGCGCCGTAGTTATCACGGAGGTTACAGGCCTGTTCGGTACAGGTGGGGGTATCATCTTCCGGGTAGAAATAGAGCACAACCTTCCTGCCCTTAAAATCAGACAGGGATATTTTTTTGCCATGCTGGTTGGTTGCAGTAAACTCTGGGGCTTTGTCGCCTGCTTTTAAATGGGTCATGATATTGAATGACTATTGCGCTGTATGGTTATTTGATATAAGCAATTTTCAACCATGAGACATCCTTTTTTGATGGTTCGCAGGTAATTTTTTGCTCCGCCAAAAAAGTACCACAAAAAAGGCGGCCCGAAAACGATCACAACCCGTTTTCGGGGTAGTACCTTGATTGAGCTGTAGCACTACTGTTGTGAACAGCAGCAGCACCCTGATCAGGGCTGAGTAATGGGCTGAAAGTCTAATCAAATCCCATTTACCCTGCCCACCCCGAAATTACCGTAATTCCTTATCAACTTCTATCTCGTGAATCGAAAACTACGCGTGGCAATATTGCCGGCTTCATCTTCCACCGACACTTTCAACACATGTGGGCCCCGTGGACAGTGTTCGTCAAATTTGTAAATAAAGGCCCGTTCCTTATCGTTGCTGAAACGAAGCCACTTCCCATCCAGCTCAGCCCTGAAATTTTTATAATACTCCAGGTTGTCTTTTACCGTCAGCACCAGGCGGGTGGCAGCAGAGAGGTTAGCACCGTCGTGAAATCCGACAGGCGTAATAACCGGTGGCTCGTTATCAAGCAGCAATTGAAAATTACCAAAATCCCTGAACCGCGCCGAGGCCCATCCTCCCTGCCATTGTACTTTGCGCAGGTCCGTTTTGTCGCCTGCCACACGCTGCATCACCACCCGGTCCAGCTGTTCCGGCGTGAGTTCCCGGTCCGGCCTGATCCGCACCAGCATTTCGTCTCCCAATGGTATACCGATGTTTCCGATTCCAAACTGTGCGGACACTGCCCCCAGCGCGATGGCCGGAACTTTGTTGTAAGCGATATGAACGGAATCATACAGGCTTTTTTCAGCAAGATAGAAGGCCATATCCTCCGTTTCCACGCCATCCAGCATCATGGGGTAAAACATTTTTCCTTCCACAGCGGGAATCATCGTATCAGCGGGCTGATGCTGTATTTTAAAACCAAGTGAGGAGCTGTTCCCGTTCGCGTCCCTGACTTCAATCCGGATTTCATGAACAAGACCATCACTGAGGTCAATGACCCCGTTGCTGTTTACCGGTTGATAAATGGACTTCCCATAGCTGGTCAGCGCAAACAACTGTTGAAGATAAGGCCCACCTCCGGCCCTTGTTTTGTAGTCGATATGTGCGTTGATATTGCGTGTATCGTCGTAGCTCACCTCGTTCATACGAAAGCCAATTACCAGTTGTTGATTATGGTATAAAACAGCCTGGTAAATTCCATTGGGATTGGCCGAACCCGACTGGGTATCAAAGGCGCCGATGGCAAAGCGGACTGTTGTGCTGCCGGTTGAAACCAGCGGCTGGGCAAGTTCAAAACCTGCCGGAGATCTTTTTACCGGAATTAACCGCGGCGACTGCTCATACATGCTCCGTGTACCATCGTAAATAGCCAGGCGCTGTATCACCGGCCGGGTATTATCCGGAACTGGCAGTCCAAAGAGCAAAGGGTTCAGGTTTACATCATCAGAAGTTCGGCGAATCTCAAAATGCAGGTGGGGCCCCTGCGATCCGCCGGTATTCCCGCTGTAGGCAATCAGCGTTCCTTTTTTTACCGGGAAAAGCCCCGGGGGGATGTCCAGGAAAATCTTCCAGCTCTCCCTCTTATACTGTTGCTGCTCCACATAGGCGGCCAATGCCGGGAAGAAGGCATTTAAATGGGCATACAAGGTTGTATAGCCATTGGGATGATTGATATAAATGGCCTGTCCAAATCCCTGCGGTTCCACTTTCACTTTCGCGACATATCCATCCGCCGCTGCATACACGGGGAGGTTTTCCCTTTTTTCCGTTCGAATGTCCAATCCCATATGATAGTGATTCGGGCGGAGTTCCCCGAAATTGGCCGCCAGCCTGATGGGAATGGCAAGCGGATCGCGAAAATATCCTTTGGGATAATCGGCAGGAGGGAAAACCTGGGAAAAACAGGGGACGCTGGTAAGGAGAAAGGGCCACAGACGGAAAAACAGCTTCATCGGCATGTATGGTTTCTAATATCGAGACTCAAATTTCCCAAAAAAATACAGAACAGCCATTCACATGACGAGAGGACTTAATAAGAAAAGATTAACAAACCCCGCCGAACCTGTTACCAGTGCCAGCAGAGATGCGTCCAATCAGCGCGGATGAGCGGTTTTTCCAGAACATGGACGCGTCTTCAATAAAAATTTTTGAATAACCACTTCGTGGTATCAATTTTTTTAAAAATTGGTACAGCTTTTGGCATAGAGAAACTGTCTATAGGAAAGGACGCTTGGTTAAAGTATTAAACCTGGTTTTATGAAAAGATATAGAAATAAAATGTTGTTGTTGTCAGCCATCGCGGTAGGAAGCGTTATTGGAATGTTCAAAGGAGAAGAAGCCAAACAAAAATGGGTATTCAGGGTCAGAAGCAAATACGATAATAAGCGACTGATGGCTGAACGCAGGTCCATTGCCCGCAGGGGTGGTGTGCTGCTGGACGACATTGAAATGGCCTCCTTTCACAATAATTAACTTTCAGTTCAAAATATAATGTGCAGCCAGGAGCCCGGTTTAATACCGGGCTTTTTTATTTGCCAGGATCAGGAGCGCATCGATCAGGTCCCTGAACGCCCGCTATGCCTGCGGCAGACATGATCCAAACGGTTTATCCGCTACCCATGAAAACCAGTCCCAGTCGCTGTTTCCGGGGATTGTTGAAAATTTAATCGGAATATTTGTTTCCCTGCCTTACTTTTGCGGAATTTGTTTTGACATGCCTAAAGATTCTTCCATTCATTCTGTACTGATAATCGGATCCGGACCCATCATCATTGGACAAGCCTGCGAATTTGACTATTCCGGCTCACAGGCGGCGCGAAGCCTGCGTGAAGAAGGGATAAAAGTAATCCTGATCAACAGCAACCCTGCCACCATCATGACCGACCCGATGATGGCCGACAAGGTATACCTCCTGCCACTGACCGTGGAAAGTATTGAACAGATCCTTGACGAGAACCAGATTGACGCCGTACTCCCGACCATGGGTGGACAAACCGCGCTCAATCTTTGCAAAGAAGCCGCTGAACTGGGAGTTTGGGAAAAATACAATGTGCGGCTGATCGGGGTGGATGTGGAAGCAATCGAAACCGCCGAAAACAGGGAGAAATTCAGACAACTGATGTTTAAAATCGGCATCCCTGTAGCGCCATCACGCGTAGCGAATTCCCTGCTGGAAGGAAAGGAATTTGCCCAGGAAATAGGTTTTCCCCTCGTGATCCGTCCTTCCTTTACGCTGGGCGGCACAGGTGGTGGTTTTGTGCACGGCAAGGACGAGCTGGATGCTGCACTGGACAAGGGATTGAAAGCATCTCCCATCCACGAAGTGCTTGTGGAAAGAGCCGTGCTGGGCTGGAAGGAATTTGAGCTGGAACTGTTGCGCGATAAAAATGATAATGTAGCCATCATCTGTACGGTGGAAAATGTGGACCCCATGGGTGTCCATACCGGGGATTCTATTACCGTAGCGCCTGCTATGACACTTAGCGATACCGCCTTCCAGGATATGCGGAACAAGGCCATTAAAATGATGCGCTCCCTCGGAAATTTTGCGGGTGGTTGCAACGTGCAGTTTGCGTTGAACCCGGACACCGAGGAACTCATATCCGTTGAAATCAATCCCCGCGTAAGCCGCTCATCGGCGCTGGCCTCAAAGGCAACGGGTTACCCGATCGCAAAAATTGCCGCCAAGCTGGCCATCGGCTACAGCCTGGATGAGCTCAAAAACCAGATTACCCAAACCACGTCCGCATATTTTGAACCCGTGCAGGACTATGTGATCGTGAAAATGCCGCGCTGGAATTTCGATAAGTTCAAAGGCGCCAACGATACATTGGGATTACAGATGAAAAGTGTCGGCGAGGTAATGGCCATCGGCAGAAGTTTCGGCGAAGCCGTTCAAAAAGCCTGTCAGAGCCTTGAAAACAATGCCGTGGGACTGGGGTACTATGGAAAGAGCCAGATGCACGCGGAAGAACTCATTGAATATATAAAAGTGCCCAAGTGGGACCGTATTTTCCGGATAAAGGACGCCCTGATGATGGGTGTGAGCGTAAAAACGGTTTCGCAGGCCACCCGCATCGACCGCTGGTTTATTTACGAGATCCAGAAGATTTGCGACCTGGAAAAAGAGATTGCAAAATACAAACTGGAGAGCCTGCCCATGGAACTGCTGAAAGAAGCCAAATATGCCGGTTTCAGCGATGCCCAAATTGCACGGATCATGCAGCACGACGGGGAAGAAGATGTGTACGAAAAAAGAAAAAAGGCAGGTATCCGGCGCACCTATAAAATGGTGGATACCTGCAGTGCTGAATTCGAAGCCAAGACCCCTTATTTCTATTCCACTTTTGAAGAGAACGGGGAAAATGAAAGCAAGGTGAGCGATAAGAAAAAGATCATCGTGCTCGGATCCGGCCCCAACCGGATTGGCCAGGGCATCGAATTTGACTACTGCTGTGTTCATGGCCTGCTTGCCATCAAGGAGTGTGGCTATGAGGCCATCATGGTCAACTGCAACCCGGAAACTGTTTCCACCGATTTCGACATGGCCGACAAACTCTATTTCGAGCCGGTATACTGGGAACACCTCTGGGAGATCATCGAACACGAAAAACCCGAAGGCGTCATCGTACAGCTCGGGGGACAAACCGCGTTAAAACTGGCGGAAAAACTACAGAAAAAGGGTATCCCTATCGTCGGTACCTCCTTCGACAATATGGACATTGCCGAGGATCGCGGCCGGTTCAGCGATATGCTGAAAGAACTGGATATTCCTTACCCCTCCTACGGCACTGCCTATACCGTGGATGAAGCGATCGCCGTGGCCAATAAAGTAGGATACCCCGTGCTGGTGAGACCCAGTTATGTATTGGGTGGACAGCGCATGCGAATCGTGATCAACGATGATGAGGTAGAAAAGGCCGTAATCAGCCTGCTGAAACATATCCCGGGTAACAAGATCCTGATCGATCATTTCCTGGACCGCTGCCAGGAGGCCGAAATCGACGCCATCTGCGACGGCGAGAATTTTCACATCATGGGTGTGATGGAACATATTGAACCGGCGGGTATACATAGTGGTGATAGCAATGCCGTGCTGCCACAGTTCAACCTCAGTCCGCTGGTGGTAGAAACCATGGAGGAATATGCCCGCAAAATTGCCTTCCGCCTTCATATCAAAGGCCTCATCAATATCCAGTTTGCCATCAAGGACGGAAAGGTATATGTAATAGAAGCCAACCCCCGGGCTTCCCGCACCACACCATTTATTGCCAAGGCCTACCAGATCCCTTACCTGAACATCGCCACACGGATCATGCTCGGAGCCAACACCCTTAAGGATTTCAAATTTGAGAAAAAGCTGCGCGGGTATGCCATCAAGGAGCCGGTGTTCAGCTTCGACAAATTCCCGGGTGTAAACAAGGAACTGGGGCCCGAAATGAAGTCCACCGGCGAAGCCATCCGTTTTATCAAAGACCTGCGGGATCCCTATTTCCGCCAGCTGTACAAGGATAGAAGCATGTACCTCAGCAAGTAAGGCCGGGTGTGGAGAATCTGGCGTTTTCACGCTATATTCGTAAGGAAATGATCAATTTTAATACCCTTATCTGGATCATCATCGCCTGGTTGATGATCATTTTTTTCGCGGGGATAGAGATTGCATTCATCAGCGTCAACAAATTAACCATTGAGCTGAAGAAAAAGCAGGGCCTCAACAGCAGCATTATCCTGGCCCGGTTACAGGAAAATTCATCTCGTTTTTTCGGGGTCACCCTGGTGGGGTATAATATTTTTCTCGTGATCTTCGGGTTACTGGTGGGCGAAACCCTGTTTCCACTCTGGGAGTTTATCATCAAAAAAACGGTGATCCCTCAGGCCTGGGTGGATATTTTCCGGCTTTTGTTCGAAACCTTTATCTCCACACTGTTTATCCTGTTTTTCGGAGAGCTTTTGCCCAAGGCACTTTTCCGTGCACGCAGCGATGGTTTGATGAGCTTCTTTGCTACCACCATCCATTTCTTTTATAATATACTATCCCCCATTACGGGTTTTTTTATTGCCATTTCAGAATGGATCCTGAAATATGTGTTCAACGTACGGATTGAAGAAAAGAAGGACCTTTTTTCAAGCGCCCAACTTGAACATATGTTCAATGAAAACGGGAACGCGGATGAAAACAACCAGGAACTGAACACCAGCTTGTTTGAAGCGGCCCTGTCCCTGCCCAATGTTCGGATACGGGAATGCCTGGTGCCGCGCAAAGAGATCGAGGGTATCGACATCGGCCTGTCAATTGAAGATGCCCGGAAAAAATTCTCTGAGAGCAAGCTCAGCAAGTTGGTGGTGTACGAAGGCAATATTGATCACGTACACGGATACATCCACCAGTTAGACCTCTTCAAAAATCCTGCTGAGATCAAATCCATTTTGCTTCCCATCCCGGCGGTCCCGGAAAGCATGAGTGCTACCGACCTGATCAACAAATTCAGCCGGGAAAGAAAAAGCATTGCCTGGGTGGTGGATGAGTTTGGCGGTACTGCGGGGATCGTTACCATGGAAGACCTGCTGGAAGAAATATTTGGCGAGATCAAAGACGAATACGACACCGAAGAATTTGAGGAGAAGAAAATATCCGGAGAGGAATTTATTTTTTCGGGGCGCCTCGAACTTGATTACCTGAATGAAAAATATGAGCTTGATTTCCCCGTTGAAGAATCGGAAACTTTATCCGGTTATATCATTAACAAACATGAAGCTATTCCCAAACAAAAAGAACATATTATCATTGGCGACTATGAATTTGAAATACTCACAGTGAGCGATACCCGAATCGAAATGGTAAGAATGAAAATCCTGAAATAAGCTTTTCCGTTAACCATTGTTAAGCCGTAGTTAATCACGGCGTATTTTTTCTTCATCTTTTTATTTTTATTCAACT